>WTAT01000571.1 GCA_013139415.1 Desulforhopalus sp. | reverse complement strand
AATGGTTACTTCCCGCCGGTTGACTTTTAGCAGCCCCTCTTCCTGGAAATGAGCGAACAGGCGGCTCACGGTTTCAAGCGCCAGCCCGAGATAGTTGCCGATGTCCTGGCGTGACATGGGCAGGTTGAAATTTGTGGCAGACAGGCCACGGGGCTTGTAGCGGGTCGACAGGCTGAGCAAGAATGCCGCCAGCTTTTCTTCCGCCGTGCGCTTGCCCAGTAACAACAGCATCCTCTGATCGGCGTTAATTTCCTTGCTGGCCAGTCGCATTAACTGGTGATTGAGGCCGCGCAAGGAATGGCACAACTCTTCCAGATCGTCATAGGAAAATTCGCAGATGCTCGCTGTCTCCAGCACCACAGAATTGCTCGCATAGACGTCATCGCTCATGCCATCAAGTCCCACCAGTTCACCCGGCAGGACAAAACCGAGTACCTGCTCATCGCCACCTCCCGTTGTATAGTAGGATTTCAGGGCGCCGGAACGGACGGCGAATAGCGATCGGCTCTTATCCCCGGCACGAAACACGTGTTGTCCGGGTTGGTAGGGCTGCTGGTGCTTGACGATCTGGTCCAGCGCATTCATATCCTCTTCGCTCATGCCGTGCGGTAGGCACAGTTCGGACAGGCTGCAGTTGCAACAAGAGGTTCTGATTTCACTGGCTTTATGTAGTTTTTTTATACGTGACACTGCAACTGTACCCCCCACACCGCACCAGTTCTATCCTACGCATCTCTTTCGCTTTTTACAGTATTTAACTGGAGCTTCATAGCCTATGACACAAGCATGCTGAGTAAGTAGTTACCCTTACATATCAGTGCTTGGTAATTAGGTTATACCTGCAGCTGATACATTTATCGTAACAGCAAAGAATGAGAACATTGAAGAATATCATGGAGCTATTAACCCGTCGCCCTCATACCATGTATTTGACAGGCTAGTTACGGGGAGGCATGGAAGAATCAGAGGATGAGCTTGGCACCATTTATGCTCTAATAGAGCGGTTCGAGAAACAGAGACTTCCTCGATTACTTGAGCTTAAGAAAATGGTCGACAAGGGCGGATTGCTTAGTGAGTCAGATATTCGATTTATGTACCAAGTTACGCTCGATGCCCAGCGGAGTAAGCGGCTGATAGATCGACATCCGGAATGGCATAAGTTTTGCGCCGAGGTGATTCATCTCTACGAAGAGATCGCAGAAAGGGCGCTGGATAATGAAAATAAGTCATAGCCCCAGGTCAAAGTGCCAACGTACTGAAAATCCTGACCCTTTGATAGGTCGAGTGTCAGAGTAGTATTCGCTATGCTTATCAATAGAATAATCGCAGCTATTTTACTTTCATTTACAGTTTTCACCCCTGTGCTTGGTCATGGCAAAGTACATGATGGAAATGATTTATTGCAGAAATGCAATAACGTGATAAAGATATATGAAGATGGCATAGAAGAAAGCGAGATAACTGAAAGCATGTTGGCCGATGCAAGTTTTTGCAATGGAGGGATGGCCCGGTTTGTGCGACATGGTACATGTTAGCCTCGTTCAGGGGGATTGTTCACCACCAAACGCACAAGTTGATGTGACCGCATACCTGAGCGCAAGGACATTTGCCGATATCCCGGGAATATCAGGAGTTCTGGCTTGTAACGCAGAAATCGTTGCCGATGGCGATCTTGCGCCCTGGGATGCCCCCGATGGTGAGATCAATGGGGCCGATGTGCTGATTGCCACCCAGTTGGTGCTGGGCCAGCGTACGGCCGGTTCGCTGCAGTATGCGTACGGCGATATGAACCAGGACGAGGTTATCGATCTTGCCGATCTGCTGCTAATACAGCAGGCCGTGCTTCAATAGGCGAGGGGACCTTTATATAACGTCCAGGAATTACGATGTTGGGTCAATTTCGTGAGCTCTAAGTGAAACGGCCCAAAATCGCCCTCTTGTCGGACTGCCGGTGAAAGCCCTCGATTCCTGCCGACGGTGGCCCCGCCGGGGTCCCATCCATTGACCCGGTGACTATGAGTTTCCCGTTCCCCTGTGCCGTTCCGGGGGACGCTCGTCCCACGGGGTGCCCATATTATAGGGATGCCGACGTCGGAATGGTGAAGGGTACCCTCCGGTGACCAACGACCTCATGATCACCCTCCAGGACGGGAGATGGGGGCGTAAGCCGAAGATTTAAAATGGCTCCCTGGGACGGGCTTGATCGGGCCTCCCAGTTGGCAACAGTTATGTGATCCCATTTCGCGTACCCAAAAACGGCCCACTTTCGGGCGCCGGTGGAGGGCTGGAGTAGACAATCACAGGAACTTTACTATTCTGAATCATTAGGACAGCTGCTTTGCTGCCTGATAAGCGTAATGATTAAGATCAAGCTCTTGCTTGCATTGGAGGAGTGCAATGCTTGGAAAAAGAGGTCATCAAACAACTCTAACTTTACGTAAGAATATTTGGCCTGGTGTGTTGGTTATTTGTTCCACAATGGCCTTTGTATTTGCTCAGGGCGCATTTGGTGGCAAACGAAACAACAAACCACCCAAGGCCCAGGATACTTTTACCGACCACCTCACCACCTATGACACCGC
>WTAT01000092.1 GCA_013139415.1 Desulforhopalus sp. | reverse complement strand
CTAACTACGGGGTGCCGATGATTCCGTTTTATACCTTCTATTCCATGTTTGGCTTTCAGCGAATTGGTGACCAGCTATGGGCCGCAGGAGACAGCCGGGCGAAAGGTTTTGTCATGGGGGCCACAGCCGGTCGCACTACCTTAAACGGTGAAGGTTTACAGCATCAGGACGGCCAGGCCCTCCTTTTCGCCTCTGTGTTTCCCTCATGTTTGGCCTATGACCCAACTTTCAGCTACGAGGTTGCGGTACTTATCCAGAAGGGCATTGAGCGAATGTTTGAAAGGGGCGAGGAGGTTTTTTATTATATAACCCTTCTCAATGAGAACTACCCCCATCCAGAGATGCCGGAAGGGGTGGAAGATGGGATAAACAAGGGGATGTACCTCTTGCAAAAGGGGACTGGGCAAGAACCCAGGGTACAGTTGATGGGCTCTGGTTCTATCCTGCGAGAAGTGATCGCCGCGGCTGATCTGTTGAACAAGGATTTTGGGGTGCAGGCGGATGTCTGGTCGATCCTGGGAGTCAATCAACTGCACCGCGAGGGTGTTTTGACAGAAGACTGGAATAGGTCTCATCCGGATCAGCCCGGAAAGAGAAGCTATGTTGAAGAGCAGTTGGAGAAACATGAGGGGCCGGTCGTTATCAGCACCGATTACGTCCAGGCCTACGGCGAGCAGTTGCGTCGCTTTATTCACAGGCCGCTCACCATACTCGGCACGGATGGCTATGGCAGGAGTGATTCCCGCGAGGTTTTGCGCAGGTTTTTTAAGGTGGACAGGTATCATGTTGTTGTTGCCGCATTGAAAAGTTTGGCCGATGAGGGCAAACTGCCTCTGACCACGGTGAGTGATGCCTTGAAAAAATATAAGATAAATCCGGAAGAGCCACACGCGCTTACCAGGTAACCCCATTGAAAAGAGTCCCCTCAATGGGCTATCTAAAGTACTCAGTTCAGTGCCCCCTTGAGGGGCAAGGCACTAACCCCGGTAAACGGGAAGTAAGCCGGGATAAGTGCCTTGGTGGTATGTTCTAGTTATTAGCTTTGACAGTACTTTCCATTTTCCTGTTTTTTATGACAGGCTTAAAGGAATAAGGCACTAAAAGGAGAGAAGTAGATGGCAATCGAGAAAATTACCATTCCCGATTTTGGCGATGTACAGAAGATTACAGTTGTTGAGTTGTTTGTTGCACCCGGCGATAAGGTAGAAGAAGAGGCATCTCTTATCTCCCTGGAGAGTGAGAAGGCGGTAATGGATATTCCCTCACCTTTTTCAGGGGTCATTAAAGAGGTGTTGGTCAAAGAAGACGATGTGGTGGGCAGTGGTGATGTGATCGCTCTTATTGAAACAGAGGAGGCCGTTGCAGAAACTGCCGTGGGCCGACCGGAAGAATCAGCAGCGGTTGGTGCTGTACCAGTTAGTGAGCAAGTTTCGGGACAGGTTTTCCATGCAACGCCTTCAGTGCGCGTCTTTGCCAGAGAACAGCAGGTTGATCTGAGCAAGGTTACCGGCACTGGGCCAAATGGGAGGATTTTGAAAGAGGATATTCTGGCTGCTCTACAACAGACTGCAGTTGCCGTTTCGTTTCCCGCCGGGACCGTAATGGCCACTGCTGCCCAGGAAGTTCCCCTGGAAGATTTCACCAGGTATGGGGAAATCGAAGAGGTACTGCTGGGTCGCATTCAGAAGATTTCCGGGCCTCATCTGCACAGGAGCTGGGTCACCATTCCCCATGTTACGCATTTTGATGAAGCGGATATTACTGAGTTTGAACGGTTCAGAAAAGAATTGAATGGCGGGCTGCAGGAAGGAGAACCATCTTTTAGCCCCCTGGTTTTCATTACCACGGCAGTTGCTGCGACCCTTAAGGCTTTTCCCCTTTTAAATTGTTCTCTGGTACCGGGAGAAGAAAAAGTCATCTTGAAAAAGTACTACCATATCGGCATTGCCGTTGATACTCCTCAGGGACTGGTGGTTCCAGTGATTAAAGATGCCGATAAAAAAGGATGTAAAGAAATTGCCTTAGAATTGAAAAGACTGAGTACCAGTGCCCGGGCGGGAAGATTGGCCATCCCGGATACTCAAGGGGCGACCTTTACTATATCGAGCCTTGGCGGTATCGGAGGCACCGGCTTTACCCCCATTGTCAATAGTCCCCAGGTGGCAATCCTTGGCCTGTCACGGAGTTATATGAAGCCTGTCTGGGATGGCGAGCAATTTGTGCCACGACTGGCACTGCCGTTTTCCGTCTCCTACGATCACAGGATTATCGATGGGGCGGAGGCCGCCAGGTTCTGCAAGGCTTTGCGGATGAATATTGAAGAATTAAAACGAACTTTACTGTAAGGAGCTGTCAATGAGCGAAACGATGAAATTTGATCTGGTTGTTCTAGGCGGTGGTCCCGGTGGATATACCGCAGCTTTTCGCGGCGCAGATCTGGGCCTTTCCGTCTGTCTGGTGGAAAAGCAGGAGCGTTTAGGTGGAGTCTGTCTCAATGTTGGCTGTATTCCCTCAAAAACTCTGCTGCATGCGGCGGCGGTAATTGAAGAGGCGGCGGAAATAGCCGAGTTCGGTGTTGATTTTGCGCCGCCCAAAATTGATATTGAAAGGGTTCTGGCGAAAAAGAATGCGGTGATCAAACAGCTGACGTCAGGCTTGGACGGTCTCTGTAAGGCCAGAAAAATAACCAGACTAGCCGGCAAAGGAGTGTTCAAAGATAGCACCACTCTTATGGTCACAGGGCCGGACGGGGAGCAGGAGGTGCAGTTTGCAAGTGTCATCATCGCCACTGGCTCTCATCCTTTTATCCTGCCGAACATTCCAGAAGACCCCCGTATCTGGGACTCAACCGCGGCTTTAGAGCTGAAGACTGTACCGAAGCGGTTCCTGATTATCGGTGGTGGGATTATCGGCCTGGAAATGGCCCAAATCTATAGTGCTCTTGGTTCTGAGATCACCGTCGTCGAAATGCTTGAGCAGATCATTCCCCCTGCTGATAAAGACCTCGTGCAGCCACTTTTCCTGAAGTTGAAAAAGAAATATACCATTTTGACGAAGACCAAGGTGACAGCGATTACTCCTGCCGATAGCGGAATAAAGGTCAGCTTAGAAGGGAAAAAAGGTACAGAGAATGCTGAATTCGATGCTGTTCTGGTAGCAGTAGGCAGGAAACCAAACAGTGCTGATATGGGTTTTGACAAAGTAGGCTTGAATATCGATGAACGCGGATTTCTCCAGGTCAATGAGCGGCAGGAAACCAACGTGGAGCATTTTTACGGGATAGGTGACGTGGTGGGAGAGCCGATGCTGGCCCATAAGGCAACTCACGAAGGGAAAGTTGCCGCTGAAGTTATTGCCGGTCATGAGGCGAGCTTTACACCGATGACAATTCCTTCGGTTGCCTATACCAATCCAGAGGTCGCCTGGATGGGGCTTACCGAAAAAGAGGCAAAGGCACAGAAGATTGATTTTTCCAAAGGAAAATTCCCATGGGGTGCCAGTGGTCGGGCACTGAGTTCCGGAGCACCCTCTGGGGTGACCAAGGCACTCTTTGATAAAAAGAGTGGGCGTATCATTGGTGCGGGAATTTGCGGCCAGAATGCCGGGGAACTGATTCATGAAGCGGTGCTGGCCCTGGAGATGGGTGCTAATGCCGAGGACATCAGTCTGACGGTCCATGCGCATCCCACCCTTGCTGAGACCTTTGCTTTTGCTGCGGAAATAGTCGACGGCTCCATTACTGATGTTCTGCCTCCGAAAAAGAAGTAATTCCTTTAAAGGGCCGTTTGGTTTGAGCGGCCCTCTTTTTTTTGTATCTTTTTATTATGAATCTGACTGACGAACAGCTGCGCATTATTAGTCATTCCGGCGGACATGCACGGGTTAGTGCCGTCGCCGGATCCGGCAAGACCACCACCATGGTTGCCAGGGTCGAACGGTTACTGCAGCAGGGCGCGAGTGCCAACCTGATTATGGTCTTGATGTTCAATAAATCAGCTCGGGACTCCTTTGCCCAAACGATGCAGAACCGGCTCTCGTCTTCTGCTGACCAGTTACCCGAGGTACGTACTTTCCATTCTCTTGGAATGCGCCTGGTTAACAGTTTTGTCCGGCGGGGTGCCTTGCCCGGTTACAGGCTTGTGACCGAGGATTATGTCCAGGAAAAACTTGCCCGACAAGTGGCAAATGAAGTGTACCGTGAGGAGCAGGGAAGCGACGGCTGGTTGGCAGGAGATGAGGTCGAAGAATTTCTTGCCTTTATTGACCGGGTAAAATCGACGGTTACCGGAGCTACCGAGGTTTTTAAAAAACTCGAACTTTCGTCTCGTTACAGCTATTTCATCAGGGCATACCAGCTCTTTGAAAAAGTGAGGAAGGAGCGTAAGATTCGTTTCTATGCCGATCTTATCCATGAGCCGCTCATTGCCATGCTCGCTGACAGCGAACTTGCAAGCTGGGTAACTGACCGGGTGGAACATGTCATCGTTGATGAGTATCAGGATATTAATGAGGCTCAGCAGCAGCTGTTAAAAATTCTTGCCGGTAGCAGGGCCAAGGTGATGGTTGTTGGGGATGTCGATCAGTGCATTTATGAATGGCGGGGTGCACGACCGGAATATATTACCACCAGGTTCCAGATCGATTTCCCGACCCCGGATAATTATCAGCTCTCTTATACCTTTCGATATGGCCATCAATTGTCCCTTGCTGCAAATCATCTTATTGCAGGTAACAGAAAGCGGGATCATAAGCTCTGCATCTCTCATAAAACAACTGAAAATACTGTAGTTACCTGCCTGGAAGAGCAGAAAAAACACCCGGTAATTTCAATTATTGACGAATGGCAGGGACGGGACCGATCCCTGGGGGACGCCGTGGTTCTGGTCAGGCTCTTTGCCCAGAGTGTGCCGGTGGAGCTGGCGCTTCTTGAAGCGGGAATTCCCTACCGACTGGAGGGGAATGCGCAGGTATTCGATTGTTCGGAGGTCCTGGCTCTTACCGGCTATTTAAAGCTTGTTTTGGGCACAATGGCCGACGATAACCAACAAAGCCGGGAACAGATGCTCACCGCCATGCTCTCCCAGCCGCATCTGGGCGTTAAACGTGAAGAAATGGAGCAATTGGTCCAAAGTATAGCTCAATCTCCCAATTCTGCGGTTGAATTACTGCGTAATTGGAGCGGTTCGGATCTGCCACCTTTTATACGAAAGAGATTTGAGGAAACAGCGGGCAACTGGCGTTGGCTTACTAATAGCTCGTCTGTCGGCCGTGCTGACGTCTTGTTAAAACGGATTGTCCAAAAGCTTAAACTTTATGATTTTTATCATAATTTCTCTGCAAGGACGGTCACCGCCGAGAACAGGGTGAAGACCTGCCAGGCCTTTATTGATTTTGCTGCCTCTCAAAACCTGTCTGTTCGGCAATTGGTGGAAAAAATAGCAGAGTTTCAGAGAGCCGGGGAGGAACCGACAGCAGAGACGCTGCTGATCACCTCCGTCCATCGATCAAAAGGTCTGGAATGGCCGCTGGTTATTTTGCCGGGTCTTGAGGAAGGTGCCTTTCCGTTTTATCGAGAACGTGAGGGTAAAGTGGAAGATCTGGAAGATGAGCGTCGACTCTTTTATGTGGCGATAACCAGAGCCATCGAACAGGTTGTGTGCATTCACCCGGTAGATGCCGAACTAAAACGCTGTATAGTAAAATGTTGCGGTAAAATTCCCGGAGAAATGGTGCGGGCCAGCCGCTTTCTCTACGAGGCCAATCCCGGATTGTCGGTGTGCCTTGGTGAAATGCTTTCAGAAGATGATGCAGTAGATCGTACTGTAACCGCTGACGATACAACTATAGCCAAACAGTATCTTCACTCAGTTGGTGCAAAAATAAAGCTTGCCGAAGAGACAAAAGAAGAAAAAGTGTTGGAAAAAACCTCTCGAAAAATTCTGGAGATCCATGAAATAGGTGAAGGCTTGCGGGTGTGGCATCAGATTTTTGGTGCCGGAACAGTGCTGGCGGTAAAAGACAGAAAACAGGGGCGACTTATGGTTTCTTTTGACGAGCATGGTGAAATGATCCTTCTGGCTACTTATGCCAAATTGCAGCCATTCAGATAAATCAATTCCCGGCTTTTACATGGAGCTGGGATCAGCCTGTATAAAGAGTGGTATTTCCCATCTGGAAACCAGTAGGTAATTGGGTTATTCAGAAAAAGGCGGATCCTGGCCTTTTTCTTTGCAGAGTTGTATATGATCTTCAACTCCTTTACGGAAATTTTCTTCAAATTCTGCAAAGCTTTGGCCGCTATAGGTGATTTCTTCATCAATGAACAGAATTGTGCCAAAGAGTGAATAATCTTTGGTGTTCACCTCAATTGTACCATGATACCCTTTGTGCATTACGGTTTTTTGTGCCAATTATTTTCTCCTGTTGTTTTTGTTAGTAATGCGGCGGTGGCGGCTCTTCACCACCGCTTGGATTGTCTTCGATGGCAGTAATCAGCGCCTGGAGCCGGAGGATTTTGTCCTCGAGCGAATTGAGCTGGGTTTGTTGCTCAATTATCACATCATTTAAGGCGTCAATCGTCCGCTCCTGATATTCAAATTTTTCTTCGAGGAATTGTATCCGATCGTTAATATCATCAGCTGCCGTAATTTTGTTTGGGGATTCTTTTTCTTTCATAGAAAACCATAGTAAAGAGGTCCGTAAAAAACGCAAGATCTTTATATGTATCTGCTAGGTAACTGAGATAGAAACAAGCCGTTGTGAATTTTTTTCAAAAGGTGTAATGGGGTATCATGGTTGGATTTTATCTATACTTTAGGAGCCTCCTTTGATCGTACTCAACTCATTGTTTCCCATTTTTGTTCTTCTTCTCCTTGGTTGGGGTTTAAAAAAACGGGGCCTGACAGATGATGCTTTTCTCAGAAACGCAGATAGACTGATTTATTATTTCTTTTTCCCGATCATGTTGTTCTGGAAAATTGGTGGGGCCTCTTTTGAAAAAGGAATAGACTGGAACTTCTGCTTTGCGTCACTCTGCGCCTTGCTGACCATGTTTGTGCTCAGCATTCTTGTGATTAAGCTATGCCGGATTCCCGTTTTTAAGGCAGGCTCCTTTTCCCAGAGTTGTTACCGCTTTAACACCTATATCGGGGTAGCGGTAATTCTCAATAGTCTTGGTGCTGAAGGTATAAAATATTTTGGTATTCTCATCGGTTTTGCAATTCCTCTCATTAATGTCTTTGCCGTCACTACACTGATCTGGTTTTCAGGTCGGGAAATCGATATTAGTAAGCGTATGTCCATGGCTGGGAAGGCTCTGGTCTCCAATCCCTTGATACTCGGTTGTCTGGCTGGGATCGGTTATTCAAGCCTCGTTGGCTGGTTTCCTGTCTTTATTAATAATTCTCTCAGTCTTATATCAATGGTCGCTCTGCCCCTTGCCCTTATTTCCATAGGTGGCAGCCTTACCTTTGCCGGGGTCAGGGGAAATCTGGGTCTCTCATTTCTTGCAGCAAGCCTGAAATTGTTACTCCTGCCGGGGATAGGCTGGTTCTTTTTTTATCTCTTCAATGTTACTGGTCTCCCTTTCAAGGTGGGGCTGATTTTCTTTGCTTTACCTGCATCAACTGCCATCTATGTCCTCTCCTCCCAGATGAACAGCGACACCGATCTTGCCTCGTCGGCCATTGTTCTCTCCACTCTTCTGTCATTTTTTTCTCTCTCTTTTATCCTTTTGCTCTAACTTTTTTTTGGATCACATTTGATTTGGCTCAAATCCTTGTGATAGGCTTAGTCGTGCGAGCAATTTTAAGAAATAAGGAAATATCTAAGATCGGCTAAATAACTCCAGGGGAGATGCGATGAGACTTAAAGATTTGTCAATTGGAATAAAAATGGGAGGAGTGGCTGCTGTTATGCTTCTCTTATTGGTTCTTGTTGGCTGGCAAGGTGTCAGGGGGCTCATTGCTGAGTCTTCTGAAGCTGAAAAAATGGTACATCTCATGGAAATTGATGCTGCCCTGTTTCAA
The DNA here is from genome assembly GCA_013139415.1 of Desulforhopalus sp. Taxonomy (GTDB): domain Bacteria; phylum Desulfobacterota; class Desulfobulbia; order Desulfobulbales; family Desulfocapsaceae; genus Desulforhopalus_A. Next base: position 18 of record WTAT01000092.1, on the reverse strand, counting down.
CGTGAGATTGATCATCTA
>WTAT01000267.1 GCA_013139415.1 Desulforhopalus sp. | reverse complement strand
ATGTGTAAAAAATAACCGGAGACATATGGTTGATATCTCGGAGTCTCGTTCCTTGCTTACCGGAGGATTATTTTTTTTACATACCGCGGAGATCGGGCGAAAAGGCCGTAAATCAACGGGCTCATTTATCAGCTTCATCCAAATATTTAACACGTAATAGGCGGGGCAAGTGGATATATTATACCTTGAGTATCGCACCTCGAAGGAAAAGTCGGCCACGCCTGTCATTAACCTTGCAATCATTAACCTTGCAATCATCAACATTCAAACAACATCATGATTATGAAACCTGCGACGAAAAAACTGTCTTTTCTTGATCGCTTCCTGACCCTGTGGATTTTCCTGGCGATGTTTGTTGGCGTACTGATGGGGTATCTTTATCCGCCGGTACAGGACATCATCAATTCTTTCCAGATCGGAACAACCAACATTCCCATTGCTATCGGATTGATTATGATGATGTATCCGCCACTGGCCAAAGTAAAATATGAGCAACTGGGACAGGTATTCAAAAACACCAGAGTACTTGCATTATCACTCGTACAAAACTGGGTAATTGGTCCGGTCTTGATGTTTTCATTGGCCATTACCTTACTTGCCGGGCACCACGAATATATGGTCGGTCTTATTCTGATCGGTCTTGCCCGCTGTATTGCCATGGTAATTGTCTGGAATGAACTTGCGGACGGAGATACTGATTATTGTGCCGGTCTAGTGGCCTTCAACTCCATATTCCAGGTATTTTTCTTTTCTTTTTATGCCTGGATCTTTATCACCATCGTCCCGGGGTGGTTTGGTCTTGAAGGCGCTGTTGTTGACATTTCCATCGCTGAAATAGCAAAATCTGTCTTTATCTATCTGGGCATCCCGTTCCTGGGCGGCATGATAACCAGATTTGTAGGTATTAAAATGAAAGGGAAAGAATGGTATGAGACTGTTTTTATCCCAAGGATCAGCCCGATTACCCTTATTTTTCTGCTTTTTACCATTTTGGTGATGTTTGCTTTAAAAGGTGAACACATCGTGCAGCTGCCATTTGATGTCATACGTATAGCGATACCATTGACTATTTACTTCCTGATCATGTTCCTGGTTTCTTTTTTCTTGTCCATGAAAGTCGGGGCTACCTACGAACAAACCGTTACACTCAGTTTCACGGCTGCTTCGAATAACTTTGAGTTGGCTATTGCAGTGGCTATTGCAGTATTTGGAATTAACTCTGGAGAAGCATTTGCAACAGTTATCGGCCCTTTGGTTGAAGTTCCTGTTTTGATTGCCCTGGTCAGTGTCGCTCTGCGCTTTAAAGAGAGGTATTTCCCCTATGAAAAGAAGACTCTTGCCGGAGTTTGCCATGTCCACGTGAAGGATGTTACGGATATTTCGAACCACTCTAAGTGAGGTGCTACACAATGTTACTGACTGGCTATTCTCTCGAAATATTTAAATCAAAATGTGATCCTGAAGCCAAGGGAGTATTGAACTGAACACCCCTCAAGGGGGTACTAAAAAGAGCACCCCTCAAGGGGGTACTAAAAAGAGCACCCCTCAAGGGGGTATTGAACTGAATGACATGCTTTCAGGAGTAAGGCACTAACAATCATCATTATGAGGATTTTTTAAATGGATATTTTGAACATCTTTAGAATCAGCAGTTCCGCACTACAGGCGCAGAGTATACGACTAAACACCATCAGTTCAAACCTCGCCAACGTTGAGACCACTTCAACACCTGAAGGTGGACCGTATAAGAAGAAATCCGTCTATTTCCAATCAACTCCGACAACTTTCCAGGAACAGCTTGAAGGAAACATGAAAAATGGGGCTCAGGGAGTAAAAGTGACGGGAATCACAGAAGATAAAACACCACCAAGAAAGGTATACAACCCTTCCCATCCTGACGCGAAAGTAGACGGTTATGTTGAAATGCCCAATATCAACGTTTTGGAAGAGATGGTCGATATGATGTCTGCCACCCGATCTTATCAGGCAAATGTGACAAGTATAAAAATGGCTAAAAGAATGGCAATGAAGGCACTGGAAATTGGGAGATAATATATCATGACCACGATAGATGGCCCAAACAGTATTACCCTCCTGCCTCCTAAAGTTGTAGACACTAGCGAGATAAGTAAGAGCGCAGCAGGTTTTGGTGACATGCTTACGTCTATGATGGGGAAGGTGAGCGAGAAACAAAATGCTGGTGACCAGGCAATCGAAAAATTGCAAAGTGGAGAAGCAAAACACCTCCATGAAGTTATGATTGCTGTAGAAGAAGCAGATATTTCCCTCCGTATGCTCGTTCAAATGCGCAACAAGGCCCTTACCGCCTACGAAGAAATCATGAGGATGCAAATTTAAAATAAATATCTCTTTATTTCAATTAATTGGCATCATCACGACACCCTTATGGGATGCTTTTTTCTGTCCTCCCTGAGGATATAGAAAAATAAATGATTGTTTCTCAGGTATTAAGAATTAACAAAGGATCAGGTACTGATGGAAGTAGAAGAAAAGGGAATAGCGACCTCAACACAACCAAATCCTCCTGAGGTTATACCACCCGAAAGAAAGAACGTGATTGGTCTCGTTCAGGAATGGCCTCTGTCGAAAAAAATTTCGACCGGAGCAGTTCTTCTTATCTCAATTGTTCTCTTTGCTTTTCTTATTATTCAAGCGCGAACGGCCGACCAGCAGCTTCTCTATGCTAATCTGACGATGAGCGATGCCTCCACAGTTACAACCTGGTTGAAAAACCAAAAAATTGACTATACCCTCAAAAATGGAGGGAAGGATATCTGGGTTCCTGCTGACCAAATCTATCAGACACGTCTTGATCTTGCTGCTAATGGATTGCCAAGTGGGGGCGGTGTCGGGTTTGAAGTTTTTGACAAGCAGAATTTCGCCCTCACCGATTTTGTTCAAAAGGTCAATCATACCAGGGCACTACAAGGGGAACTTGCAAGGACAATTACCTCCCTCGCCCCGGTAGCGTCTACCCGGGTACATCTCGCACTCCCAGAAAAACGTCTTTTCAAAAACCAGCAAAAAAACGGTACAGCCTCAGTGATCGTCACTCTTGTCCCCGGTAAAAACCTCGACCAAACACAGGTCCAGGGAATCATACACCTAGTGGCCGGCTCTGTAACCGACCTGGAACCTGACGACGTTAAGATCATTGATTCCAGCGGCGTGGTTCTTGAGGCTCAGAAAAAACCTGCTGAAAACGATCTTCTTTCCGTCGACATGCTCGCCTTTCAGCAGGAAGTTGAACACCGTATGGAATTACGTGCCCAAGATCTCCTGGATAAAACCATGGGAAAAAATAACGCCATGGTTAGGATCTCCGCTACCTTGGATTTTGCGAAAGTTGAGAAGACAGAAGAACTCTATGATGCCGAGGAACCCGTCATCAGAAGTGAACAAATCAACCAGGAGAGCAACGGTTCAACAACGGCTGGCGGCGTTCCCGGGGTTGAATCTAATTTGCAGGGCGATGAATTGAACTCGAATGATCCTGCCACATCTAATAACAAGAATTCCCGAATAACCAATTACGAAATCAGTAAAACCATCAGTAAAATTGTCAATCCGGTTGGCAGCATAACCGCCCTTTCGGTTTCCGTTCTCGTTGCGGATAAAATAAAACTCGATGCAGAAGGCAACCCTGGAATAGCAACTCCACGTTCTGCCGAAGAACTCAAATCAATTGAAAGTATGGTTGCCGCTGCAATTGGCCTGGTAGCTGAGAGGGGTGATGTTATTAACGTTTTATCGATGCCCTTTGTTGATCCGAACACAAATACAGCTGAAGAAGAATTGGTCACAGCAAATCTCCTCTACCAATATATGCCCCTGATAAAATATGCCCTTATCGGTCTTGGCATTCTTCTCATCTATCTCTTATTGATAAGACCCATTATCAAAGGCATGAAAAGTGAAGTAAAAGAACATTATAAAACTGTGGAGCA
>WTAT01000224.1 GCA_013139415.1 Desulforhopalus sp. | reverse complement strand
AGCTCCCCTTTATAGTGCGGGAGCAAGGTTCAGGAACCAGGAAAAGTACGGAATCCCTCCTGGCACAGCAGCATCACACCCTAAACCAACTGAATATCTGCGCAACTCTTGGATCCAGTGCGGCAGTTAAAGAAGCAATCAAGGCCAACCTGGGCGTTTCCGTCATTTCCCGGCACGCGATCCAGGACGAGTTGTTGAGTGGCAAAATCAGGGAAATTCACATCCCGGGTCTTACGATGAAAAGAAATTTTTATGTGGTCACCTCGACCAGAAGAACATTGCCCAACCACTATCAAGAACTGCGCAAGAGACTTTTAAAGTCTTAGAAAGACTATCCCGACAAGTTGCACTAACCTCGGTAAACGGGAAAATAAGCCGGGACTCTTTTTAGTACCCCCTCGAGGGGTATTCTTTTCACTACCTCCCTGAGGGGTACTCTTTTTAGTACCCCCCTGAGGGGGTATTAAACTGAATGACAGAAATTCTGGACTAAGGCACTACCTGTTATCTGTAAATAAGGGACAGTCTGTCGCTACTACAGAGAGGATTCTTCAGGGGACGCTCTCCCCAAAAGACACCAAAGGAAATCCTCCGTAGCTCTCGCAAAGCCCAATAAGGAGACAAATGGAGCAGGACAAACCATCCCCCCCGATAACGGAAAAATCTCTCTTTTATTGGGTATTCAAAGACAACCTCAAACTGCAACTCATCTTGTTGGTGATTATTGTGTTGATCGTCTTTGCCCGGGTTGTCCCACTCGAAATGCAGAAACGAATTATTAATGATTCCATAGCCCTGCGAAATATCGATGGTCTCTTTCTCTACGGTGCGATTTATATCATCGCAATCACCACAGCAAGCGGCCTGAAACTGGCAATAAATTATCTCCAGGCCGTCATTGGGGAAAGGGCCATGACCGCAATGCGTAAGGAGCTGTATCACCATATCCTCAGCCTTTCTTTAGGCTTTTTTCGCACTACCCAACCAGGAATGGTGGTTTCCTCCCTCATGACGGAACTCAGCACAGCCGGTACTTTTGCAGGTATGGCCTTTGCAGTGCCACTCACCAACATCCTGACTCTTTTGGCCTTTACCGGCTATCTGCTCTGGCTGAACCCCAAGCTTGCAGGAGCCACCCTGCTCATCTACCCGTTTGTCGTTTTCATCATACCAATCCTGCAAAAAAGAGCTAACAAAGCAAACAAACAAAGGGTTGACCTCTCCCGGACAACGTCCAGCCAGATTGCCGAATCAATCTCCGGAATTAACGAAATCCAAGTGCATGGAGCATACAGTCAGGAAGGAAGAAAATTTGACAATCTCGCAGAAAAATTAAAAAAAATCAGAATTCGCTGGTCACTATTTCGCTTCGGAATAAAAACGGCAAACAACTATTTTGTCGGCCTTGGCCCTTTTGTGGTCTTTATCTTCGGGGGATATCTAGTTATGCACGGCGAACTCGCACTGGGAGCCATGGTGGCCTTTTTGTCCGCCCAGGAAAAACTCTTCGATCCCTGGAAGGAGTTAATCGAGTTTTACCAGACATATCAGGATGCCTCAGTCCGGTACACCCGTACCATGAGCTATTTCGATTCGGTTCCTGAATTCTCCCTTGAACGTGTGGAAACTTTTGATCGCTCATTGACCGGCCAGCTCGAGGTGAACAATCTCAGCTACGACACCACTGATGGACATCGTCTGTTAAACGGCATATCCTTTTCACTTGCGGCAGGGGAACATCTCGCGGTCGTCGGCTATTCTGGAGGTGGCAAGAGTACGCTCATCAAGAGCATCGGTAAGATGTTCAATTATACTGCAGGCAGTATTCAGTTTAACGGCCGTGAACTCTCAACCCTGCCCAAAAATGTAATAATCCAAAACATTGGTTTTGTTTCACAACACCCATTCATCTTTACTGGGTCCATCGAAGAAAACCTGTTATATGCATACAGGGCAGCTACAGAAGCAGCGGTTGCGCCACCGACTGAGGAGATGAAAATCGATCTGGACCGAATGATTCTTGTTCTTCAGCAGGTCGGGCTGTTCGTCGATGTAATGCGATTCGGACTCGACAGTTTCATCACGCCGGACGAAGAAAGCACCATCGAGAAAATTATTCGCATCCGCCACCGGTTCCGTAAAAGATTTGGAGATAAGCTTGCCGATTATGTTGAGTTCTACAATCAGGACGACTACCATGTAAACTCGAGTGTAGCCGAAAACATTCTCTTTGGAACAAGCATCAACAATGAGTTTGGCTACCATCTCCTCCCCGACAACGCTCATTTCAGATCTTTTCTCCAGTCAGTCGATCTCCTGAAGCCACTTTCCTCTCTTGGAATAGAACTCGCCAGTCAGGCCGTCGATATCTTAGCCGGTGTAGGCACCGTCGATCTGTTCTTCAAAAACAGTCCTGTCCCCGCCGACCGGCTCGAAGAGTGCGAAACCATACTCATCCGGTTGAAGAAACAGTCGTTTTCCTCCCTGTCACCTCAAAACCAATCATTTATCCTTTCCCTGGCCTTGAATTTTACTCCCTCAATTCACACCATGAGCAGGCTGCCAATGGAACTCAAAGAGAGCATTCTCTCGGCACGGAAAGTTTTCCCGCAATGGTGCCAATCGATTGCTCCGGACCTCTTTACCTTCTATTGCGAGACAAGCTATATTCATGGTCAGTCGATCCTGAACAATATCTTTTTCGGCAGAATCAAACCTGGTCGGCCCCAGGCTCAGGAAATCATCAACCAATCGATCATGCACCTGCTGGTAGAAGAGGATTATCTTGAGAAAATTGCCGCCTTCGGCATGCATTTCCAGGTTGGAACCATGGGAGATCGACTTTCCGGCGGACAGAGGCAGAAACTTGCTATTGCCAGGGTACTTATAAAACAGCCCAAAATCATTCTTATGGATGAAGCGACTTCGGCCCTTGACAACAAATCCCAAGCAAGAATTCAACGCTTGATGACCACCCGCTGGAAAGGCAAGCGAACGGTGATAGCCGCAGTTCATCGTCTGGATATCATAGGCACTTTTGATAAAGTCGCGGTAATGAAGGCTGGTAAACTAGTTGAGTTCGGTACCTACCAGAAACTCATCGAACAGAAAGGAATACTCCATGAGCTCATATACGGTAGAAGATAATCAGGTTCCGGAAATGCAACAAAATCTGGAACTGTTGCAGGAAATATCATTTTTTTCTCACTTGCCGGGCAAAGCAATGAAACTCCTTGCTTTTTTAGCTGAGAGAGCTCATTTTTCTCAAGGCGATGTCCTCTTTGAGGAAGGCGATGACCATGGACGAGCTTATTTGATACTCACTGGTCAGTTGACCCTCCTGAAACAATTCGACGATGAAAAAGTAGTCGTTCACCAGTTTGGCGAAGGTGATTTTCTCGGTTCCTTTTCTCTTCTAGGTGCGATGCCCGCCCTCTTTACTCTTCAAGCGGCAACCAAGACAACTGTTTTGACCATCAATCGCAAACAGTTTTCAAAAATACTTGAACAATTTCCTGAAACGACTAAGCTTTCCTTGAAGGCTCTTTTAAAAGAGCTACATCAATGGGAAAGGAAAAACATACACCTGGCAGCGCCATGCTGTCTCAGCAAATCAGGAGCAACCGTCCTCTAGAACATGAAGATCTCTTTCCGGATAAATAACGACCTGTCAGAACTCAATACTGTGCTTGATCAACTCCAGGTCCTGGAGCACAAATGGTCTTTATCCAAGAAAACCTTAGCTGAAATCAACCTTGTTTTAGATGAACTGATCACTAATACTATCAGACACGGTAAAGGCAATGAGAAACAGCCAATTGACATTACACTGACGAAAACGAGCCTGAAGCTGACAATTCAGATAGTTGACGCTGGGTTGCCATTTGACCCTACCCGCTGTAAATCACCTAATACCAACCTCCCCCTCGAAAAAAGACAGTGCGGCGGACTCGGTATTCTTCTGATTCGTCAGTTCAGTGACTATTGGAACTATACCAGATCAAAAAACAAGAACATTCTTACTTTACAAAAAAACTTACCCAAGGAGTGTGGGTAGCTACACGGCGCCTGCAGAATTAACCATGGAAACCACTATTACTAAAAAGAAGAATACAACTATCTTTACTCTAAACGGACGTCTCGACTCCAACTCCGCACCACAGTTTGAACAACAGTTGCAGGATTTTCTCACCACACCCAGTAGCCATCTGGTATTTGACTTTAACAATCTCGATTATATTTCCAGCGCCGGATTGCGTGTTGTTCTGAACACGGCCAAAGCATACAAGTCCGGCCAATATCTTTTTATCACCTGTGCCATGCAGGAACATGTCCAGGAGGTTTTCGAGATTTCAGGCTTTGACTCGTTCATAACCATCCACCCTTCGATTGATGAATCCCTCTCAGTCCTAAAAGATGAAAAATGACTCAAACTTCAGACAAAGAATAAGCTGCGACCATCACCAACCGATTACAACACAAGAGTAACAGCCAGATGGTTATTGAACCGTTATACCGACACTCCCCTCAACGACTTCACCAATATTTACAGCAACGCTGATACCGGCAGAATGCAGCTCCTGGAGCAGCTTTTCTGCCTGGTCCTTGGGCAGTGACAGCAACAGCCCCCCTGAAGTTTGTGGATCATACAGGAGCTCTTCCTGGGCTCGTGACAGTGATTGTTCAACAATAAGGGAAGATCTTGCAACAAGAGCTCTGTTGGCCTTATTGCTCCCGGTCGTCTGCCCCTTTTTATACATATCGTGCGCCCCCGAATAGAAAGGCAGCGCATTATAGTTAAGAACAGCATGCCCCCCGCTACCATCTGCAACCTCAAGGAGATGTCCGAGAATCCCAAAGCCAGTTACATCCGTACAGGCGTGCAGATCATACTGCAGCGCTTTTTCCATGGCCAGGCCATTCAGCGAAGCTATGATCGGCAAGACAGATCGTTCAAGCTCGGTCATACTGAATTTGCCGGCCCGAACAGCGTTAAAGAGCACCCCGGACCCGAGTGGTTTGGTTAAAATAAGTGCATCACCCGGCTGTGCCCCGGCATTGGTAATAATCCTGTCTGGATGAACAATCCCGTTCACACAAAGACCGTATTTCGGTTCGTTATCATCGACTGAATGACCACCGGCCAGACAGGCTCCGGCTTCAATAACCTTGTCATTGCCACCCCGTAAAATGTCTTTGAGGATTCCCATATCCAGATGATTCGTGGGAAACATCACCAGATTCAGCGCAGTAAGGGGTTTGCCACCCATGGAGTAGACATCGGAAATTGAATTGGCCGCCGAAATCTGACCAAACCAGTACGGATCATCCACCGGTGGAGTTATAAAATCAACGGTGTTGATCATAGCTACTTCGTCGGAAAGTCGATAGACAGCAGCATCATCGGAAGTTTCAACGCCGACCAGCAGGTTCTCGTCACGCTGAAAACCCAATCCTTTTAGTGCGTCCGACAGATCCGCCGGACCGATTTTAGCCGCTCAGCCGCAGGTTCTGGCCAAGCTGGTAAGTTTTTTCTTTTTAAAAGGCCACATCCCTGTTTCTCCAGATAACCCAAAAATTTCAGTTCCAAATAGGGCGCTAGGAGGTTGTCCGAGAATAGGTATTTTCTCTCAAATCGAGGCATTTTGAAAAAATAAGCGCAGCCATATAATTGATATCGGAGTCTTCCTCCGGTCGCTTACCTGCGAGCATTATTTTTTCGAAATAACGAAGAGTTGGGTGAAAGGGGCATTCTCGGACAGCCTCCTAGTAAATTTGTCCCACAATTGGGAGACAGCCCCTCTTCTTTTACAATTATCGACCAATGACAATAAACAGATATTCCTGCGGGGCAAGATCTAACCCCGATAAAGGGGTCATAAATAGCTTGAGGGGAATATTTTCATGCAAAGAAACAGGAACAGAATTTTTAGGGTGCTAACCCCGGTAAACCGGAAAATAAGCCGGGACTCTTTATAGTACCCCCTTGAGGGGTGTTCTTTTCAATACCCCCTTGAGGGGTGCTCT
>WTAT01000185.1 GCA_013139415.1 Desulforhopalus sp. | reverse complement strand
TGTGAAGATCAGATTTCTCCCGTAACCACCATACTGCACAGGCTTTCAGATCATCAATATCCCGGAACTTACGTCCACCCAGCAAATTATTCTCAATATATTGAAATGGTCTTTCAATCTTACCTTTGGACAAAACCGTCAACTACACCCATTCGGGATATTCAGGAATCGACTTTTATAGTCATTCATCCTTTCCACCCATTATATAATCGTGAGTTTCAGCTTGTTAATTACACCTTCTGCTGGGGAGAAAGTAGGGTATATTTTTATAGCGATGATGACCACCTCTGCTCTATGCCTGCAATATGGACCAATGTTGGACCGAAGGATGTGTTTGTAGAATTATCTGCAGGACGCAGTCCCTTTCGAGTTGAAGATCTGCTGAATTTGACTGCTTTGCTTGTGGGCATAGCTCCCAAAGTGTAAAGCAAATTATGCGCATAGTGTAAAGTAAATTATGTTCAAAATATGAATTTACGAGTGGATTATACTGCTAATATGCGTGTTTATGTTGAATAAATTATTTATATGGCTATACTACTGGATATATATTTATTTACATAATATGGAATGGAGAGAAAATTATGGCCATTAATAATGACGATGGAAAGAGTGCGTTGCTTAAGGAGGAAGGTGCACTTCACCCCGATCCTGACAAAGTCAGTGCCAGGCTGTTTGCCGAAAATGTTTTTTTTGATCCTCGCGATCTGGTGCAGGTGAAGTACGAAATGCTTCGCTGCATCCGCCAGGATAAATATTCTATTAGCGAAGCAGCCCAAATGTACGGCTTATCCCGGCCTTCATTCTATAAGGCTCGCGACCGTTTTGAAAAAGAAGGCATCGCAGGCCTTCTGTCGCGTAAAAGAGGGCCGAAAAATGCTCACAAACTAACCGAGGAGGTTCTTAGTTTCGTCACGGAACAGCTTGAGGCACAATCAGGAAAAGTGTGCTGGAACAATCTCAGTCGAATGATAGAAAAGCAATTTTCCAAAAAAGTCCATCCACGCAGTATTGAACGAAGCATAAAGCAAGAAAAAAAGGGGCGCTGACAATATTGGGGAAATCTGCCCCTTCAATGGTTGGTATCAAAAATGAGTATGAAAATCTACGGCACAATATTCTTGGGAGAACTAACTGTTGCCGCGGTCTTGTCGTGTTTTTACGTCAAGGTATGGTTGCATGGATGTCGATGTTGCAAACTGTCGCAGAGCAAAAAACAATAGAACAACGGAAACATGCCAATCATAGGGAAATACCCAACGAGAGAAGTGCGGTGGCATCAGAATTGGCTGTAGTGCTTGCAGATGTAATTATTGCTGCACATGGTCTGAACTAATCAAACAGGAGGGGAGCAATGACACGAGATTTACACCAGAAAATAAACCCTGACCATTTGAAACGTAATGCATACTTATACGTCAGACAATCGACAATGCGTCAGGTTCTCAGCAATACTGAAAGCACAAAGCGCCAATACCAATTGCGTGAAAAAGCACTGGCGCTGGGATGGAAGAGTGAGCAAATCAAAATAATTGATTGTGACCAGGCAAAGTCGGGAGCCCACATGATCGATCGTAATGGATTTAAGGAATTGATGACAGAAGTAAGCATGGGAAAAGCTGGCCTGGTAATGGGGCTTGAGGTATCTCGTCTTGCTAGAAACAATGCAGACTGGCATAGGCTGCTGGAAATTTGCGCATTCAGCAAAACACTCATATTAGACCAAGACGGCCTATATGATACAACAAGTTTCAATGATCGCCTCCTACTCGGTCTTAAAGGTGCGATGAGCGAAGCTGAATTACACGTCTTGCGTGGAAGGCTTTTGCAGGGTATTTTAAACAAAGCACGTAGAGGTGAATTGAAAATCCCGTTGCCATCAGGATTCGAATACGATGAACTTAACAGGGTTGTCCTAAGCCGTGACTCACGAATTCGTCAAGTATTTAAACAATTTTTCGCTGCTTTTAAACGACTTGGTTCAGCAACGGCAGTTACAAAAGAATTTCGACGTGAAGAAATAGAAATGCCGCATTACAGCCGAACAGGTCCCAAATCGAACCAAGTCATCTGGGGTGACTTAACCCACAGTCAGACCTTGCGAATTCTTCATAACCCTCGATATGCCGGGGCTTTTTCCTATGGCAAAACACGCAGCCGTAAAGATCCCGAGGGAAGAGTTCACCACGAAAAGTTGCCCATGAAAGAATGGACTGCTCTGGTACGTGATGCTCATCCTGGATACATCACTTGGGAAGATTATGAAGAAAACGAACGTCGGCTTCAGGAGAATGCTGCCACATACGGTAAAAACAATCCTAAAACTCCACCACGGGAAGGGCCTGCACTTCTCCAAGGTATCGTCATTTGCGGAATTTGTGGAAAACGCATGACCGTTCGTTATCACAAACGAAGGGGTAAATTAACCCCTGATTATATCTGCCAGCGGGATAAGATCGAACAGGCACAAACCAGGGAATGCCAGCATATCCCTGGCAGTAACATTGACAAGGCCATTGCCAAAATACTGGTCAGCATGGTAAATGAGTCCAATATTGACACGGCTCTTGCAGTTCATGATGAACTGCAATCCAGGCTTGAGCAAGCAGATCAAATCCGTCAACAACAGGTGGCACGTGCTCGCTACGAAGTTGATCTTGCCCGTCGTCGCTACACACAGGTTGATCCTGAGAAGCGTTATGTGGCAGAAGTACTGGAAGCTGAATGGAACGAAAAACTGCGTTTATTGGATGATGCCCAGACTGCATACGAGAAGGCTCGTGATCGCGACCAACAACTGCTTAGCGAAGATCAAAAAAACAAACTCCAGTCGCTTGCTACTGACTTTGCCGATACTTGGAACATCCCCGACATGCATCACCGCGACAGAAAACGGATAGTCAGGTTGCTCGTCGAAGATGTTACTTTGATCAAAGGTGATCCCACGACCGCCCACATTCGTTTCAAAGGTGGAAAAAGCACCACACTAACGATACCATTGCCGCAACAAGCATATAAAACCTGGCAAACATCGCCTGAAGTTGTCACTCAGGTCGATATGCTTCTTGATGAGTATACTTTCAATCCAATAGCATCAATTTTAAATAAACAAGGATTGCGGTCAGGGAAGGGAAAACCGTTCAACATAACAATGATCGGCAATATTTGTCGTGATTACAACCTAAAAACTCGTTTTGACCGTCTTCGTGAAAAAGGTTTGTTTACAGTCAAGGAAATGGCAGTAAAACTCAATACATGCACCACGACTGTCAAGGTATGGCGCAGGAATGGCTGGCTGATCGGTCATGCCTACAATGACAGAAAGGAGTGTCTTTTTGAAGATCAGGGCACTGAAAGATCAATAAAATATCAGCGAGTAAAACCTTTTAAACAGCCCAAATTGGGGATCACTCCTGATCACACAAAAGAGGTGCAGTATGCTACATAGCCCTTTTGCCAAGGGCTGCGCGGGGCCGAGATCACTTCTTTGATGCCCATGTTTTTCACTCGATTGCGGAAGAAAACGCCATAGATCGAATCTCGATCCCGCATCAGATACTTCGGCGCCGTCTCCCAAGGAAAGGCTTCCACGACCTGCTGGGCTGTCCATTGGGCACTCGGATTTGAGGTCACATTGAAATGGACGACCTTACGACGACTGTGGCGCAGGATCACCAGGACGAACAGAATATTAAAGGTGGCTATCGGAACAGTGAAAAAGTCAATCGAACACTTGGTGGCATGATTTATCAGGAAAGTCCGCCAGGTCTGAGACGGCTCTGAATTCGGCGTACGCCGGGGCATCAGGTTCGATACGGTTCGTTCGGAAACCTCGAAACCCAGCCTGAGCAATTCCCCATGAATCCTGGGTGCACCCCAGTTTGGATTGGCTACAGCCATCCTCCTGACAAGATCACGGATTTCACGACCGACTTGTGGCCTTCCCAGGCCTTTGGATTTGAATTTCCAAAAAGTTTGAAACCCTGCGATGCCAGTGGACAACAGTATCCGGATTTACA
>WTAT01000372.1 GCA_013139415.1 Desulforhopalus sp. | reverse complement strand
ATATTGAGATGCCGGCCGACCTCCACCAGCTTGGGGGAGATGATACACATGGCACAGTCGTTTGTCGGAAATGTCTTGTCCAGTTGCGCCATGATGCCGCCAATGGCTGGAGACTTGTCAACCAAATGCACATAGTAACCCGCATCGGCCAGGTCGAGAGAGGCCTGCATCCCGGCGACTCCTCCTCCGACCACCATTACGGTACCTACCTTCTTACTCTCTTTTGACTTTGCCATATCTATTCCTTATCGAGTTTGCAATTGACCGCTTCGTCTCAGATTTATGCAGCCATGAGCACAAACTTGGCTGTTGTACCCTCGAATTCGTGGAATTCTGCCCGACCAGCTCTTTCCAGATCATTCAAGCGCAAGGAGACCGTATATACCTGCAATCCGGTCTTGCCGGCTATCTCACGAACGGACTGCGGCCCGTCTGCGAGAGCTTCAAGGATCAAGCCTTTTTCATATTCCTCAGCCACAGCCTGCCTGACAATTGCCTGGTAAGCTTCCGGGTCCATTTTCTCGTGATAGACGTTTTCCTGCTCGGTGATCTGCCGGTCCATTCCCATCAACCAGCGTATCCGGGTGGATTTCAGCACGGTTTCCACCGCTGCCAACTCCAGTTTGAAATCATCAGGTTGGAAGGGGCCTAACTGTCCGATCACCTCACTCAACTCGGTGACATAGTCGGCGAAGAGCTGTCCCTCGGCAGCGCTCACCCAGCGAAGCTGAAGTCGGCTTCTACCGATGCCACTAAGATCCAACAATTGCTCCACCACCGGTATCCGCTTGGAGGTGTAAACATTACCGTCCAGGTAATGGCATTCGCCCAGATGTCAGCCGAAAACAAAGACCCCGTCGTAGCCGTTCTTTAAACCTTCCAGCACATAGACGGGGTCAACGCGGCCCGAACACATGGTGCGGATGACCCGGATGGTGGGAGGGTACTGAAAGCGTGAGACCCCCGCCAGGTCAGCCCCCGCATAGGCGCACCAGTTACACAAAAAGGCCAAGATCTTCGGCTCATATGTCTCTTGCATTTCTCCTCTCCTGCTTTAGCCCACTGCGCCACCAGCCTCGATGGCCGCAACTATTTGCCTGTCTCGGAAATGAATCATATCTATGGCTATCTGGGGGCACGACGCCGCACACACTCCGCAACCTTTACAGGAAGCCGGGATATTCTCGGCCCGGTATCCCTTGCCCTCCACCTTTATGAGGCGTATGGCACCGAAGACGCAGGCGGCCTCACACAAGCCACAGCCAATGCAAAGTTCTTGGTCCACCACAGAAACGAAGGGTTCCACCTCGACGAATTCTTGGGCCAGGACATTCGCAGCGCGGGCCGCAGCAGCCTGGGCCTGAGCGATTGATTCCTCAATGGGCTTCGGGTAGTGGGCCAAGCCACAAACAAAAACACCATCAGTGGCAAAGTCCACCGGCCTCAGCTTCATATGGGCCTCGAGGAAAAATTTGTCTTCATTGAGGGGAACCTTGAAAAAATTAGCCAACTCCTCGTGATCCTTTGGATAGATGGCTGTGGCCAGATTGATAAAATCAGCCTTAACGGTCAAAGGCCGGTCCAGGATGTGATCGGTCACAGTGACCTGCACCTTTTTGTTTCCGTCCTCATCAGTAACCGCTTCCACCACGGGCTTGTCATCCAGTCGGTAGCGAATGAAGATCACACCCTTCTGCCTGGCCTCCTTGTAGAGATCCTCCCGCTGGCCGTAGGTGCGAAGGTCCCGGTACAATACATAGACGTCCATCTCCGGGTTGATCTCTTTGAGCTTCAATGCAGATTGGACCGAGTGGGTGCAGCAGATTTTGGAACAATATGGTCTTTCGGGCTCCCGGGAGCCGACGCACTGAATGAAAACGGCTGCCTTAGCCTCTCTGGCCATTTCGGGATTGTCATCAATTGCCTCCTCCAACTCGTGCCAGCGAAATACCAAATCGCTCTTGCCATAGAGGTATTCATCCGGCTTAATGGAGTGCGCCCCAGTTGCAAGGATAGCCACCCCATGTTCGATCTCTCGAGTGGTATCGCTGTTGGCCACCGTGCTAAGGAAATTACCGACAAAGCCTGATACGCCTCTTACCTCAGAATTGGTTAGAAGCTCGATTTTTTCATGGCCCTCTATCCTATTGATGAGATCGGTCACGAAAGAACCCACATTCTCACCCTTCCAGGTCTCCTTTATCTTTAAGGCCTGACCGCCAAGGTGATCTTCTTTCTCCACCAGGTAAGTCTGAAAGCCCTGATCGGCCAGGTTAAGGGCTGCTGCCATGCCAGCCACCCCACCACCTATGACCATGCCGCTCTTGTTCAGTGGCACCTGCAACCGCTCTATAGGCTCAACCAACGAGACCCTAGCCACGGCCATACGCACTAGATCCTTGGCCTTCTCGGTGGCCTTCTCCGGCTCTGCCTGATGCACCCAGGAATCCTGATCACGAATATTGGCCAGTTCGAAAAGGTAGCGGTTTAATCCCGCCTCGCGAATGGTTTCCTGGAACAAAGGTTCATGAGTACGGGGCGTGCAGGCGGCCACCACTATCCGATTGAGTTTATGCTCTGTGATCGCTTCACGAATCAGGTGTTGGGTATCCTCACTGCAGCTGAAAAGGTTATCAGCTACATAGGCCACCTGGGGCAGGGTCGCGGCGTATTCTCTCACCCCAGGTACATCCACGACGCTGCCAATATTGATGCCGCAGTGGCAGACAAAGACACCGATCCGGGGTTCTTCATCGGTGACCGGGACTTCATCAGTGTACGTTTTTGATTTGCTCAAGGAGTTGCGTGAATCGGCAAGTAAGGCCGCCGAAGCAGCAGAGGCGGCCGAAGCCTCCATTACAGAATAGGGAATATCTTTAGGCCCGGAAAAGGCGCCACAGGTGAATACTCCAGGCCGTGAGGTCTCAACCGGGCTAAAAGAGCTGGCCTCGGCAAAGCCATCTTCGTCCAGCTCGATTTTGCACGTTTCGGCCAGTTTATGTAGGTCCTTACTGATCTCCAGGCCAACAGAAAGCACTACCAAATCGAAATTTTCTTCTTGCAGCGTTCCGTCGTCATCAACATATTGCACCGTAAGATCGCCAGAATTTGATGCTGACGGCTCTATGCTGTGCACCCGGGAACGAACAAAGCGCACTCCGTGTTCATCTTTGGCACGGTCATAGTAGCGCTCGAAGTCCTTGCCATACGTACGCATGTCCATGAAGAATATTGCCGTGTCCAGGTCCTCATGGGCGTGCTCTTTGGCAATGATGGCCTCCTTGATGGCATACATGCAACAGACCCCAGAACAGTATCCGTGGCTGCCGGAATGGAGATCGCGGGATCCCACACACTGCAGCCAGGCTATCTTCTTCGGGGTTTCCTGGTCCGAAGGCCGGACCAAATGGCCCTGGAAAGGTCCAGACGCACTCAAAACCCGCTCGAACTCCATGCTGGTGATGACATTCGGGTATTTGCCGTAGCCGTATCCCTCGTATATTTTGGGGTCAAACGGTTTAAACCCTGGAGCGAGGATGATGGACCCCACTTCGAGTTGATGGATCTTTCCTTCCTGCTCTAAGTCCACAGCGTCTGCTGGACAGAATTTCTCGCAGGCCTTACATTTGCCCTTGCCTTTGACAAAGTAGATGCAGGTCTCATCATCGATGGCATACTTGAGGGGAACAGCCTGCTGGTATTTGACATAGGCTGATTTTCGCTTGTTCAAGCCGGTATTGAATTCGTCATCCACCTTTTTTGGACATTTCTCTGCACAGATGCCACAGGCAATGCATTTCTCCATGTCTATGTAGCGAGGGCGCTCGTTTACCGTTACACGAAAATTTCCAGCTTCGCCCTTAACCTTCTCTACGTCCGCCAAGGTGATAAGTTCAATATTCAGATGCCGGCCGCATTCCACCAATTTGGGGGAGAGAATACACATGGAGCAGTCATTGGTGGGAAAAGTCTTATCCAGTTGCGCCATGACTCCACCAATGGCGGAGGATTTCTCAACCAGATACACATAGTAGCCAGAGTCAGCCAGGTCCAGCGCCGCCTGGGTCCCGGCAATGCCACCACCCACAACCATCACTGAGCCAACGGTCTTGGTAGTGCTACCTTTTTTCGCTTTTTGTCTTTTCTTGCTGCTCGCCATGGTTCACATTCCTCTATGGGTTGAGAGGGAGTTCTTACGGTTTTGCTCCGTCTAGAATGTCCAACAGTTTGTGTTCCCAGCCAAGGGGGACGATGAGTACACCGCTGCAGCCCATATTCTTGAGGCCGGAAACTAATTCTGCGGCAAGGTCGACGCATTCACCTACCTTGTCTTGAGCCTTCTGAATACGACTTATGACCTCAGTCGGTATGCTGACGTTATCGACATGACGATCGATGTAACGTGCCATACCAACTGATTTCAGCAGCAGTACAGTAGGGATGATCTTGGCCTGCCGATTTGCAGCTTTCTTCATGAACCCGGAAAAAGATTCCAGATCAAAAACGGGGGGAGTCACGAAAAACGTGGCGCCTGAGGCTACTTTCTTATCCAGTTCCGCCAGCTCAATATCGAGAGCGCCGCCACTGGCCCCGGAATTTACCGTGGAACCAACGAGGAAATGTGGCGCGCCGCTGAGCTCAACTCCTGCCATGTCTCGCCCATTCTGGAGAGTTTGTATGGCTTCCAGCAATTCAATGAGATCGATATCGTAAACCGCCCGGGCGCGGTGATGGTCCCCATAGGTTGGATCCTCCCCGGTGACGGCCATAATGTTTGCCACCCCCAACGATTGGGCTGCGAGCAGGTCCGCCTGGAGAGCAAGTCGGTTTCGGTCCCTGCAGCAGAGCTGCATGACAGTCTCTAATCCTTTGTTCTCCAAGAGCATGGCCGCGCCGAGGGAGCTCATTTTCATCACAGCGTTGCTCATCTCCGGAACCACAAATGCATCCACCCTGCCCCGCACTCTGGTGGCGCTGGCCAACATTGCAGAAACATCTACCCCCTTGGGAGGCTCCATTTCCGCCAGCACTAGGAATTCTCCCGACGTTAATTTTTTCTCCATCTGCATAAAACCTCCCTTATTCCTGCCTAGCCGAGCACGCCATGGCATTGGAAATGGCGAGGATGAGCTCGTCCATTCCAAAAGACTTCACGTGATAGTAGAAAATGCCCATCTGTCTGACACTACTTTCCAGTTCGGGGTTGTTCTCGTCAGTGGTAACAATGATGGGCAAATTACGGTACACACTCTTGATTATGGAAATGGCCTCACAGCCTATCTCCTCAGGCAGGCAAACATCTATGACGAGGACATTGATCTTCTCACCCTGGAGGGTGAGGAAAACATCCTTGATGTTTTCTACCGCTCTGACTTTGTAACCCTTGTCGACTACCCACGGGTCTAGCTCGGTTGCGAGCTTACACCCGGGTTCACCGATCAACAAAGTGCCACACTCTGCCACTGGTTTCTGCCTGTTTATGTTGAGAAGGGAAGATGACCACTCATCAACCGACACTTCTCCCTTGAGCAAACCCTGTGCCTATCAACAACAATTCCATAAAATTTAATTATTTCAATTATATAAACTGGATGGGGTAGGAAGAATCAGGGAAGTGAACCGGGGGATATACCCCGCACTTTGAAGGGCCAACCTTGTAAGCTTTGGTTTTATCTCAATAATTTTGTTATTGGGTAAAAATGCCTCATTCGTTACCAATTTACCCGCAGACCGTATTTCTTTATCTTACTGGTGAGAGTCTTTCGGTTAATACCCAAAATACGAGCCGCCTCCTGCCGCTTACCTTTGGTCTGACGCAGGATGAACTGG
>WTAT01000331.1 GCA_013139415.1 Desulforhopalus sp. | reverse complement strand
GAAACGAAGCAGCCGATGGCTCCGGAAAAACTTGCCGAGGTCTTCCCCATGGGCCTTTTAGAGCAGGAGATGAGCCCAAACAGCTGGATTGACATCCCAGAAGAAGTGCAGGATATCTATAAAATCTGGCGCCCTGCCCCTCTTGTGAGAGCCGACAAGCTGGAGCAAGCACTCGGAACGAAGGCAAAAATTTTCTTCAAAAATGAAGGCGTTTCTCCCTCTGGAAGCCATAAGACAAACAGTGCTGTTGCCCAGGCTTACTACAATAAAAAAGAGGGTGTAAAAAGACTTTCAACAGAAACCGGTGCTGGACAATGGGGAAGTGCCCTTGCTTTTGCAACACATAAATTCGGCCTTGAATGTAAAGTCTATATGGTACGTGTCTCCTTTGACCAGAAACCATACAGAAAAAGCATGATGAATACGTATGGTGCTGAAATTGTTGCCAGTCCAAGTGAAGACACTGCATTTGGCCGTCAAACCCTAGCCGAACACCCTGACACTGCAGGCTCTCTCGGGATTGCCATCAGTGAAGCTCTTGAAGATGCAGCAACACGAGATGATACAAAATATGCCCTCGGTTCTGTTTTAAACCATGTTATCCTGCATCAATCCATTATTGGTCTTGAAACCAAAAAACAGATGGAGATTGCCGGAGAATATCCGGATGTGATAGTAGGTTGTTGCGGGGGCGGTTCAAACTTTGCTGGTATAATGACACCTTTCCTCACCGATAAGCTGGAAGGTAAAAATATTCGTTTCGTCGGCGTAGAACCGGCTTCATGCCCAACCCTGACCCGAGGGAAATACGCATATGATTTTGGAGATGTTGCCAAGCTGACACCCCTTCTTTATATGTACACACTCGGCCACGACTTTATTCCACCAGGCATTCATGCAGGTGGCCTCCGCTACCATGGCATGTCTCCTATTCTTTCAGCACTGGTTCGTGAAAAACTCGTTGATCCTATCAGTGTTCATCAGTTGGAATGTTTTGAGGCTGGCAAATTGTTTGCGCAGACTGAAGGGATCATTCCTGCACCCGAGACCTGCCATGCTATCCGAGGTGCCATCATAGAGGCAACCAAAGATCTCAATGATCCCAAGACTATTCTCTTTAACTTTTCAGGACATGGCCTATTGGATCTTTCAAGCTATGACAAATTTTTCTCCGGTGATCTGCACAATTATGACTACCCGGAAGAAGCCATTGCCGAAGCGACAAAGAATCTGCCGAAGATATGAGTTTGTTGTGTTTACTGAGTTCATTTAGGTTTCAGCGTTTACGCAGTATATAAACAGCATGAAACATCACTGTAAAAAAGGGTGCATCCGGATGGATCACCCTTTTTTTATTCTACGGTACATGTGGTGTTTTTTTTTACAGGTAAAATCTCAGACATGGCAACTGTCAAATCATGCATAGTCGTTCTGTTTTTCTTGGCATTAGCACACTCTGCCTGGGGATCGGATTATTCTCTTCCACGGGTTGACAATCTCATTGAAAACGGTGGTTATATTGTTACAAAAAACGACCATATTGTCGCCCAACACAACCCGGGGAAGCTCTTTATTCCGGCAAGCACACTGAAAATAGCAACCTCCCTTGCAGCTCTTTCAATCCTTGGCCCCTCCTATCGCTTCGAAACTGAATTCTATCTGACTGAAACAGATGACCTCTTTATCAAAGGATCAGGAGACCCATTTCTTACTTCGGAGGAAGTGAGGCTCATTTTATTTGAACTGAAAGAGAAAGGAGTACGGAGAATAAACAATATTTTTCTTGATGATACAGCTTTTCAACTGGACACTAGAACAAACGGCAGCCGTCAGAGTCTCAATCCATATGATGCCCTTAATAGTGCACTTGCAACAAATTTTAATACGATACACATTGCTGTAGATCAAGACGGATCAATTCGATCAGCTGAACCCCAAACACCGACCCTTCCCATAATGCGGAAACTGGGAGCTCATCTTTCTCCCGGCACACATCGAATCAATATCACCCGGGACACAAAGAATATACTGTCCCATACCGGGGAACTTTTCCGTGCAATCCAGCATAAACTTGATATTCCAGGAAATGGTGCCATTGCATCCAAAAACATTACCGAAAATTTATTCCCGTTCCATGTTCATGTATCCAGTAAAAATATTCTGGATATCATTCCATCACTTCTTCTTTATTCCAACAACTATATAGCCAATCAGTTGTTTCTCGCCTGCGGTGTAAAAGAATACGGATATCCGGCAACATGGGAGAAGGGTCGCCTGGCAATAGAAACCTACCTTAAAAGTCTGGGGCTGAAAGATTCTGAATTTTATGTTGTGGAAGGATCAGGCCTCTCCCCTGAAAACAAAATTACCCCCGAAGCAATGATTACACTTCTGAATCTCTTTAAACCATATTCTCATATGATGGCCAGATCCCATGGCAACTTGATAAAATCGGGGACACTGACAGGAGTCTATTCATACGCTGGCTATGTAATAGAAGAAAAACAGAAACACAGCTTCGTCATTATATTAAATCAAGATCGGAATACACGATCTTCGCTACTTCAACTGCTGGGGAAAAAACTCCGTAGTAATTGACCGCATGGTA
>WTAT01000051.1 GCA_013139415.1 Desulforhopalus sp. | reverse complement strand
CGGGCTTGCCTGCTGATCACCATGCCTTTTTGTTGCAGCTTGTCCAGGAAAGTTGGCAGCTGAACATAACCAAGACGAATATCGTAGGGGCCTTTTTGAGGAAAGACTATTTTATCACTTGGTCCATTGGCAATACGGTAGCGCAGGTCATCTGTATAGCGGCTGATGAATTTTGCCTGCGAGGTGGAGGTTTTTATCTCGTAATATCCAGCCAGGCATACTGCAGCGACGACAGCCCCAAAAAGCAGCAGATATGGCAAGGGTCCCCTCGATTTTTTTTCCGTCCTTCTGGTGGACAAAGGAGAACAGAGTGAATGAGAATTTCTTTGTGTTTGTCGAGATTTTGATATGTGTCGGCTGGTACCAATTGAGTTCGTCAGATTACCAGGCGACTGGAGGGGGATCAACGAACTTAATCCGCCCTCCCCCTCCTCACCTTCAAGCACTGCAGAAATGGTAGCTATATTTTTGTTATTCAATGCGGTTTGTTCTTAATGATAGTTGAAGGGACCATGCCCATGTTTCGAAAAGCCCGGGTCCGAAAAGTGCGGTTGCATTCTTATCTGTTATTCATTTATGTGAGCAAAAAAACGGCAACCGAAACCTTTTGGGTGTTAGGATAATTTTCTCTCAAAAATCCTCATTGCAATGTTTTTTATGTTTTCCTAGATAAAGTATTGCTAACCCCTTAATTGAGTCGCTAGAAGTAACTGCCACAAGAATGGAGAGCAAATGAAGCAGGATAACCTTGTACCTAAAAGTATGATTTCATACTTTTAGGTACAATTCAAGGAGTCGTTGATGCGACACAGCGGTATTATATAAATCTGTGGATCAAAAAGTACATTGTTACCATGCCAGTCGTGGCCACGGTGATTTTCATTGTTGCAGGAATTAACTATAGATTCATCGGAGTCAGACTGCCAAACCGAAAGACAAAGCTAAAGGGGGTCGAGTCTTTGCTTGACTCGTTTAGAGATGATAAAAAAGCCAACATATCTATATTAGAGATTGACTGGGGCATAAGTTCAGCTATCTCCTATCGATCAAAACCTGCCTTCTTTGAATTTTTTAACGTTCAAGAATGCTCCTTTACTGGCAAGTTTTTTAGGCTTGATCACTTATGAACTGCTCAAGAATAGCCTTAACATGGGGTGCCAGCCAACCTTCTCATATTGGCAGTGCAAATCTTTACGAAGTAATGCACACCCCTCACATACTCGCCGGTTTGATATCGACTAAACAGCAAAAGATGGCGAAGCTTACAGCCAGATCAGCTTTGACACTCACCCGGTTATGCACGCTGAATCCTGAATTATACCGCTAACTGAGATTCTTCTTGATCAAATCACCTCCAAGCAGTCCTTCCTGTTTCAGCATATTCAATACTGAAACCTTAAATAGCTCAACCAACGGCTGGAGATCAATATCGGGCATGCCATACAAAATGTCACTCTCCAAGAATAATCCATCAGCCACGAGGGTGTGGATATGCGAATGCCAATGGGCGTAGCCGCCGAAAGTCTGTTTCGCTAATGCGACTCCTGGAACTCCTGCTGAAAAAAAAGTGTTGGATGATCGTCAACCTGTTCAGTATTAATCATCTTCAAAGAGGAAGGAAACATATTCAAGGATGGAACGGGCCCATCTGTCATAGGCCTCTGATGTCAGGTTTATCCCGTCTTGTTTGAAGATGGATTCGCCTTTCTCAGCCATGATGTCGAAATTGCCTAGATAGCAGCTTCCCGTTTGTCCCGCCATTTCCTTGATATTGAGATTGAGATGATGGATGGCGTTGTCGACGACTACAGGGATTCTGGCCAAGGGAAGGCCGTTGACGATGATTTCCGTCTCTGGAAAACGGTTCGTCAAACGGATGACTATTCTACGAAGTTGGTTGACGAAGGTATAATCATGCTCAACGACATTGCTTATGCCTGACATGATGAGGATGATGTCCGGTTTATGAACTTTATTCTCGACTTCCGGCAACCTGGTCAATAGTCCATTGACTTTCTCATCCATGACACCGAAACTATATACCTGGAAAAAGGGCATTCTTTTCTGCCAGTCATAGTTGGCAATGAAAAAATCACCTAAAAAGAGAAAGGTCCCCTGCGGCTTTTGTTTCTTTATCGTCATGAAGTCTGTTTTTCAACCGGCCTCCGTGGCCGAAGTGGAGTTTCACAAAATTATATTGATAAAATGATTTTCTTTCAAACATTTATGGCGCTGATCTAGCTTTCTCAGCTTTTGAGTCACCGCTTAAACCCTGCCTGATTTAGATTGTCTGCATGATCATAACGGTCATGGCCGCTACGGTCACCATTTTTCCGAGCCCAAGGGGAACCTCCCTGTTCCAGAGTGACAAAATCGGCAGGAGATTCCTTGGAGGTGTCGACGATCGTACTCCAAGTGTCGGTTTTCAACGGCGGGTACTTTCACGATGCACCTCCTGTGTGTTGGTTAAATGGTAGGAAAAGCCTACTGCTCATGATACCATAAAAACTGGATTGGTGGTCATTTGCGGTAATGGGCATATCAGGAAGTATCTCAACCTGCCATTACTTTCCTTCTGTTGAGACTTGCATGAGGAAGTTTTATCAACCATCTCCATGGGAGATTCTGTACTATTCCAAAACAGGGTGGCAAATTAAAATGTTATAGGCATTCGGCCGCCTGAGAACCAGAAACTCACTGATCCCTCTGCCCGCAAATTTTACAGATTGGATTTAATGCCAAATACTTCAAGAATTTGGTTTGTATCTTTCTTGATTCTTATAACCCTGTCTTCTATTTTTATTAATTCTGTACCTACCTCAGGCTCCAGAGAATAAGTTTCTGGGTCAACAGGATGCTGTCTTCCTGTTTCGTAGAGATGCGAGTCTAGTACTTCTCCTGCTACTAATTTTTTTTCCCAGCCTGGTGGCAATTCACCAGTTCTTTCATATTTTTTCTGTAAGCCAGGAGGTAAGCTCTTTTGGTTTTTATATTTATTATCATTTTTGGCAAAAGCCAGAGGTGCAATAGCTAATAATAGTGTTATTACTAAAATCTTTCTCATCTAATCCCTGTCTGTTGTTAGGTGTTTTTTTGTTGGTTTCGTGTGATGAACATCACAAGTTGATCTGTTTTGAAAACGCCTTGGTCTATATACAGAAAGCTCTGCACCTAATTATCCTATTTGGTGCAGAGCAAAATAAAACATTGTGTCCATTACCCAGAGGACATATTACTTCTTAACACCGCCGTAATGCACACACCCTTCGTATTTATCAAAAGTATTTTGGCCCAAAACGGGATTCTAACGTTTATTCTTTTAGGCACCATATTTGGCTCACTGCGAAATTATTATATGACTTGCGAAAGGTAACACACACATCACACAACCTGTGCTGGGGAAATATCTTCTTGCTCTTGCCGGTGACGAGATTTAATGCTGCAGTTGATCATTGCACTTATGACCTGTTGCTGTTCGGGGCTGCTGTTTTGAAAACGGAACCCAGCCCCTTTAGTGTCCTTGCGAACAACAGTGGCTTCGATGGAGCAACTGCTTTTTAATTCGGGGGAGGAAAGGACCAGGGTAATAGTTTGTCCCATATCCATCTCTTGATCGGTCTCTATATAGGCACCGTCAAGGCTTATGTTCTGCAGAAAGCACTGCCGAGTCATATTCTTGATGTCGTAATTGAGAGCGACGAGTAGATCGTACCGATCATGGGTCCGGACATTGGTGGTGTTTCGTGTCTCATCATAACGTTGACTGCTCTCAAGCATAAGCATCATTAACGGTATGGAAATCTGTCGGTCTACCTCGTAAGGAGCGTAGTCGATATCGATGAATACATTCTTCCACGTAAAGATGTCGAGTGCTGCCTCTTTACCTTCAGCAGTCTGCGATTTAGCAGCAATCAATTCGCCGTTGTTTAGCCAGAGAGAACCCGTTAGATCCCTTGAAGTTACTCTTAGGGTGCAGGTGCATCTTTCAAGCTCCATCATTTGGAGGAATGATGATAGGTTGATACCCCGCACACGTCCGCCGTAATCAATTTGTAGCTCTGTGAATACCCGTTTCGTTAGCATGCTGATGTCTTGTGACTGATCAAAATGGATTGCGGAGGAAAATCTTTTGATACTAGTACG
>WTAT01000634.1 GCA_013139415.1 Desulforhopalus sp. | reverse complement strand
AGCCCTTCGGACACCTTGGATCGATCAAGGATCTGGGCCATAAAAATAAACAGTGGGATGGCAACCAGGGTATAATTCAGAAAAATTCCCCAGGCATTGTTGGCAAAGAGGCCAATCAAGGCGGGGACATCGAAACCGTTGGTAAGCAGGCCAAATAAAGTAGCAACTGCAGCAAGTGTTATCGCTAGTGGGTGTCCAAAGGCAATGGAACCCATCAGGGTAACGAACATGAGTATTGTGATGACTTCTATGCTCATTGGTGTCATTTCTCCAGGGTCAAACAGATTTATTGGATTTCTTTCAGCGAACGAATATCTTGGATCAGTTTCGCGATTCCCTGCAATAATAACAAGATAAAGCCAATCGCCATGATTGTTTTGTACGGGTAGAGAGCAGGCGCCCAGGAGCTTGAAGCGTGTTCCCACTGGCTCCACGAGAAAAAGGCCAGTTGGCTGGTGTAAAAGGCCAGCAGGCCGATCGCAGGAAGAAACAAAAGCGAGTTGGTGAAAATCCGCAAAATCGTTCGTGATCTTTTTGACAGGCGAGCTTCGAAGACATCGATGGCAACGTGGGTGTTGTGTTTGTGGGCATACGCTAAAGCTACGCTGTAATGAATACCGTAAATGAAAACGGTCAATTCAAAGGCCCAGGATGTCGGCGAGTTAAAACCATAGCGCATCATGACCTCCCAGCCAACCACAGCAATCAGTGGCAACACCAGATACGACCCATAAAAACCGATTTTTTCGTTGAGAGTGTCGATCGCACTATCTAACTTAAACATAAAAACCTCTTGAAAACGTGAGACCACCTTGAATAATTCTATTTTTGCCCAGCTTTTTAGCTGTGTAAAAATGGAATTATTCAAAATCCTCTTTTAGGGTAGCTTGTGCAATTCAGGGCTGATAATGCGGGGGGCAATCAGGTTCCCCCCGCATAACAAAACCTTTATTGCATGTGCTTGCCGCCTACATAATCCTCGTAAGGCCAAGGAGCCACACCGCCGCGCTCTTGGCGCCAGTCAGCAAAGTCTGCTTTGAACTCGTCCTGGGAATCCATAACTTTTTTCACATCTGGGAATTTCGCTTTCAAGCCTTCGATGTAGTCATGAGAAGCCTTGGCAAAAGCATTCAGAGTATCGTCATCCATACGGATAAATTCAACTTTCTCTTTGAAGAGTTTAACAGCTTTAGCATTCAGGTTCTCCTGCCATGCTGTTGACCAGAGCTGGGTTTCCTTAGCTGCGATATCAATAATCCACTTCAGATCAGCAGGAAGTTTGTTATAAGAGTCTTTGTTGATAAAGAATGCACTCTGACAAGAAGGCTGGTGCACACCAGGCTCGATGACGAACTTGGTGATATCATCAAAGCCCATTGGGTAGTTGATGGCAGGGGTACTGAATTCGGCAGCATCAATAACTCCACGCTCAAGGGCGAGATACACTTCACCACCGGGCAGAGGTGTGACGCTGGCACCGAGATTAGTCATGATATCCATGTACCAGCCTGGAGTTCTTAAGCGCATACCTTTGAAATCTGCCATATTGGTGGCTTTTTTGTTGGAGAACAGACCGAGTTCCTGGCCAACATTACCGCCGGGGAGGGCGAACAGGTTGTAGCGACCATAGAGTTCCTGCATCATTTCCAGGCCACCTCGCTCATAGAGCCAGATGTTGTAGCCTTCAGCGTCAAGACCGAAAGGGACAGAAGCAAAAGCGACAAAGGCTTCATTCTTTCCTTTCCAGTAACCTGGCCAGTCATGGCCGATATCAGCCTGACCTTTAGAAACCGCATCAAAGCTTTCCATGGCGCCGACCAATTCACCGGCAGAAAAAAGTTTGATTTTAAGACGACCACCCGATGCAAGTGCAACAGAATCAGCAAAGTGTTGGGCCATATCGTAAAACAACAACCCTTTTGACCATGGCATAACCATTTTCCACCTAAATTCTTCCGTGGAGGGTTTTATAGTACGCAGTTCTTTTTTAACCTCGGCATGGCGTTTATCAGCACCAAATTTTTCCCGTTTGGCGGAAAATGCGTTAGGCGCCATGGTCAAGCTTGAGATCAACACAAGACCGATTAAGAATTTAAACTTTTTCATTCTTTCCTCCCTCTACTTGGGTTAAGTGGTTTAACAAGGGGGGCCCCCCCTATATTAATGCTACCAAATGCAATATAGCGTTTCGCTATGCACTTTCTTGGATTGCAGCTTTCAACTCAGAAATACTTCGCATTTATTGTGCCGAAACAAAAATAATCGTTTCTTTGGAACTCTCCCAGGTGGACCATAGTCCAGGGAGTCGGTGTAAATAGTAAATTCCAGCCACACCACACTCCATATCTCAACAATTCACACTATATCTACGAATCAGACAGGGAAACCGATGAATTGGTATTACCAATTACTTATCACATAAAAAAAACGTGTCAAGAAAAAACTTGATACCTGGTCGTATCTCTGATAGATAAGGTATACATATGTTGTGTGTCGCGTGGTTGGGCTTTTGGGGGCACTCCGGGTGTTTATTGAATAAACAATGGTAATACCAATATTGGGTGGATATGTACAGTTTAATAGCTGATTTCTGATACCTAGACGCTGCTTTTGAAAAGTTCAATGTGAGTTTGTAAGATCGGTCTGCCGGACGAAGATAATAATAGCGCAGAATTTTTTTGAAGGTAATTGTGCTTGGGGCTGTTGTTGGTAAGGGAAAATACATAGTGGAATGTGAGGAAAGCAGCCCAGAACTTCATAACCCTCTGTTGAGAAGGGATGTTTTTTAAAGGTGCGGTAGGTTTTCAGTTGTGCTTTTATTGCGTAGCTTGAGTTAATACTCCGCCCCTTGGGGCGCTCAAATGTTGTATTAATGGTTTGCTAAGCTTTTTCTAAAGCGTC
>WTAT01000048.1 GCA_013139415.1 Desulforhopalus sp. | reverse complement strand
TTGTACATATTGGGAATCATCAACAACAGACCCTGGGAGGCTGTGAAGGTCGTACAAAGAGCTCCGGTAGTGAGAGATCCGTGAATGGAGCCTGCAACCCCTGCTTCGGATTGCATTTGGTTGACTACGGGGACAGTGCCCCAGATATTTTTCTGCAAAGTTGATGACTTGGAATCTGCTTCTGCTGCCAGAGGGGTGGATGGAGTAATGGGGTAAAGAGTAATGACCTCACTCGTGGCATAGGCGACATGGGTGCACGCCTGATTGCCGTCAATAGTAACCATCTTTCGCGACATGATTTGTTCTCCTTTGTTATTTCTGTTAGTGGTGCCTCAAAGTGGCGAAAACAGAGAAATTGGTTATGTATAATGATGGATTGACCAGAACAGTAGCATCATGTTCTAGTGCCATTTTTTTAAAGGGGATTTCTCTTGGGTAAAAACGCAGCCAGGTTCTTACTAAGGCCTGTTGAGCAATTTTCTCATCCCAGTATTGGTAACTAGCGCGGTTCAGTTCAGGGTAACTGGCTGATTGCCGTCCTGCTGACATAATCTTTGCAGGATCGGATAGGGCTTCTGCTCGAGAAAATCATCGAAATTTTCCACATCGAAGATGTGCTTGTCATAGTAGGCCTTAAGTTTATCTTTATTGCCGGTTTTGCAAAAATCTTCGCAGATACCTGTAAATTCTTGAATCTCAGATATGTCAAACCAATAATGTCCATGACAGGCCCCCGGTGTAGCTCCAAAAGGCTGGTCAACTACGGCGTCCACAACGTGAAAGGGTATTTGGGTCACGTTTGGATCTTTTGGGATACGGAAGTTTTGGATAATTTGTTCGGCGGTGACAAGGGTATTGACCGAAGCCTGGGCTATCTCATGGCAGCTACAGTGATCACCGAATATTTGGCTATTGCCGTACATGTCGGCAGTTTGGACGTGAATCAACGCCAAGTCTGGACGGCAGGCCGGTGCCATATCACTGCCGTCGTAGTTTATGGTCGGTAGAAACGGCACATCCAATACTCCGCCGTTATAGTTGGCTGACATGCCGTACTTGGTGTAATCGTCCAGTTGAATCATCCTGTTGTTCGCAAGGTATTGGAGCAGCGGAGCATTAGCGATAATTTTATAGCCGAGCAGGCCAAGCTCGATCTTGTTAATAGTCAGGTGGTCGGGATTGAGTATCATTGCCCCGGCCAGTAGTTCACAGCAGATCGAATTGTCTTGGACAGAGAGCGTCAGATCGTGCGCGCCCTGGCGAATAATCTCATGGATACTTGCAACCGGGATGCGGGTGTTGACAAAGCCGCCGATACCAATATTGATCCCATCCTTCAGATAGCGTTTCACAGCTTCCGTTAAAGAGGTACGTTTATCATGCATGCCTTTTTTCATCGTAACTTTTTTGGTACGCGCCTCCTGTTGTGCTGTCTCTTGCATGGCCGACTCCCTCTATGAACGTTTTTGCTGTAAGTGACGATCAAACAATAGAGCGTCCTTATCCAACAAACATTGTTTTGCGGTGCCTTCTAAAGATTGTGGTAACCTAAGATATCCTTGAGGAGTTGTAAATCGGCCACAAACGCAAATTTTCAGGGGAAAAAGATACCGCGGCCGAGAGATGAAAACGTCAGGGGCTGTAGGTAATAAACCTACAGCAGTGGGGCTTGTGAAAAATGGAGGATTACGTCAGGGTGGAGTGGTCATGCATGGCTGCAGAAGAGCGAATAAGGTTCGTATGAAGACTACAGTTCTCCCTTCTCCAGCCAGCGGACCGCCGAATGTATCAGATCCGAAGCATTTTGCAAGTCTAATTTCTCTTTAATGCGTTCCCGGTAAGTGCCAATGGTTTTTGCGCTGAGATCGAGATGAGTAGCGATATTCTTGGTGGTCATGCCCTTGCCGAGCAGGCGAAAGACATCAAGTTCCCTGTGGGTGAGACGATCAATGGGAGAACGTGTATCTTCGGGAGAGTGACTGAGGAATTTATTGAGGACATTGGCCAGGAACGGTTTCGAGGCATATTTCTGACCTCCGTGGACCATACGGATAGCTTTAACAATAGATTCCGAAGTCTCTTCCTTCATGATATAGCCGCTGGCTCCAGCACGAAAGGCACGTTCGGCATAGAGTGACTCATCATGCATGGAGAGCACCAGAAGAGGCAGAAGGGGGGTGTCTCGGTGCAGCTCTTTTATGAGTTCAATGCCGTTTCTCCCTCTGAGGGTTATGTCGATAATGACCAGGTCCGGTTGTTTTTCCTTAATGACCTCCTGCGCTTTATTGATCGTGTCAGCCTCTCCACAGACGTGCAGGTCTTTTTCCGTTTCAATTAATTCTTTCAGTCCTGCACGAAAAACCGGGTGATCTTCAACAATTACGATACGAGTCATAACTATTACCTTTTCCCTTACGGCTGTTGATGCGAGATGCCTGTTTCAGACGTTATTGTCGTCCTCAATAGTTACACCGTGGAGGGTGACTATTATCCGTGTTCCTCTATGATCGCCAGGCTGCACGGTCAGTTCCGCTCCGATCCGTTCTGCCCGATAACGCATGATCTTCAAGCCCATGCCAGTTGCCTCATGCTGGGGGGAAATACCAATTCCATTGTCCTCGACGACAATTTGAACCCGGTCCTCCACCCTTTCCTGGCGGATAATAATGCTGTCTGCCTGCGCGTGACGTACACTATTGGAAACAGCTTCCTGAATAATCATGAAAATATGGATTGTATCCGTGCTGTCTTCAAATGACAGATGTCCCCATCCTTCAAAGGAACAGGCTATATTATACACCTCTTCTGTATTGGCTGCCAGTTCCTCAATAGCTGCCTCAAGTCCGCGGTCTACCAAGAAGACAGGGCAGAGCCCGCGCGCCATTCCTCTTGATTTACGAATGGCCTCCTTTATGAGAGTACGAATTTTCTCCGCCAGCTGCACCGTCCCGGAGTTTTCGTCTTCCAGTTTTCTCAGTAGAATCTTGGACATGACTTCGGTGCCGATCAGATGTGGACAGAGATCATCGTGGATATCCTGGCCAATTTTGCGGCGTTCTGTTTCCCCGATATCCAGGATACGCTCCTGCAGCTGCTGACGTTCGGTAACGTCTTCCATGACGACAAGGATATACTCTTCTCCCCAAAGATCGATAAGGTCTGCTGACACCAGAGCTTGCCTCTTTTGCTGCTTGCGGGTACGAAAGGTCATGGCCCGTTCGCGGATATGTTTGCTGAGGGCGAGTTCACGCTGCAACATCATGAGATCACCAGCTGACAACAAAATGTTTAAGCGGACAAGGGATCGATTGAGCAGCACTTCGCGTCCGAAGCCGGTTGCCTTGACGAAACTGTCGTTAACACTGATTATCTGTCCCTCAGGATAGCTCAGGATCATCATCCCTATGGGACTGAGGCTGAAGGCTTTTGAAAACATCTCCTCGGATTGCCTGAGGGCAAGTTCTGCCTGGGTCCGCACCCCAATTTCCTTTTTCAGGTCATTGCTGTACTGCTCAAGGCGCGCCATGAACTGATTAAAAAACCCGGCGAGTTTGCCGATCTCACCACTGTATTCACCGCTTATGCGGGGAGTAAAATCCCCGTTCGGCACCTTCGAGAAATAGTTCATCAATTCATGTAAGGGGGCGGTGATAGTGCGGCTGATCATTAAAGTCAGGGGCAGGAGCAGGAATAGCGCAGTGACCATTGCCCCTATCATAAATCTGCGGATGGTATCGAGCGGAGCAAAGAACTCATCGAGATAGCTTGAAGAGGCTACGATCCATTGGAATTCTGGAATGTAATTAAAAATGACGAGTTTTTGCCTGGGCTCGGGATCTCCGGGGTTTTGCCATGGGTAGATGATTTTCCCCTTCTTACGGCGGCACACATCCTGGATGAAAAACCGCCCTTGGGCATCTTTCTCCTGAAAAATATTATGTCCTTCCAGTTGCGGATGGATGACCAGATTACCTTTGAGGTCCATCAAATAACTGTAGCCGGTTTTCCCAAAGGTAAGGGCAAGAATCTTCTCCTTGAAATCGTCAATTTTGACAAGTTGGCGGAATTCACTGCGATAGGTCGATACCGAGATAATCCAGTCCCATGGTGCAAAGTAGGACATGTACAAAGCCTTACCGCGCTTTTGCTTTTCTCCAGGATTCTGCCAGTCATAGATAAGGTAGCCATTCTTTCGAAGTTTCTGGTCACCGACAAAGGCATAATTTGAAATATTAACGCCGACCAGAGATTCTTCCGGGTGCACCTGCAGGACGCCGTCGCTGTTGATAGTGTATATATAGCCGGAATCACCAAGATGCTGGTGTAGAAAAATCTCAGCCACCTGCCGTTTTGCCTCCTCCTCGGAAAGTTCGCCGCGGCTGGCCAGCTGATGGTAGTATTGGGCTATTTCCAGGTTTTTTTCTGCAATTGCCCGGAGGTAATTCTTCAGGGAAACTTCGGTAGCTGTCTCCACCATACTGAGCAGGGTATTAGTGGATTGTTCGAGTTCACTCTCAATATTTCGTTCGATGGTC
>WTAT01000382.1 GCA_013139415.1 Desulforhopalus sp. | reverse complement strand
AAAATCCATTTGTTGAGACTATTATTTTGATTTCACATTTGATAATCTCGTAAAAAGTCTATTCGAAGTTACCTGATGGCTATGGAAAAAGTTTGATATACAAGGCGTAGGTTTTTGGCGGGGTCACGACTATACATGTAGTATGTCGGGGGCCTGCCAAAAACCTACAACGAAGGAGATCGGACTTTTTACGACGCCATCATTATTAATACGCGGTGCAATTGCGTGACGTGCCTTTTTAATTTTCTGCTCGTGTACGACTTACACGCATTTTTACGGAAGGCTTAATGAGTGATTCTGCAGGTATGCCGAGTCTTTCATGGAGATTCCAGATCATCTTAAGAGTAAGAGAACGTTTATGGTTGAGGATTTCATAAACACGGTTACTTTTGCCAATCATTGGCTCAAGGTCTTTAACCGTAAGGCCTTTGCGCTCCATCTCAAACTTGATGGCCGCCACTGGATCAGGCAAGTCAAGTGGGTAGTGTTTGCTCTCATAGGCCTCCACCAGGGTGACCAGCACGTCCAGCCTTTCGCCTTCAGCGGTATCGGGCGAAGCCATCATCAATGTTTCAATCTCTTTCAAGACCTCGCGGTAGTCACTATCAGTTTTAATCGGTTTGATTTCCATAAGTCCTGCTTTACATTGGCAGGTGAAGCCCAGTTCGCTTTCAGAGAGTGTCGATACCAAGCCAGAGTCGGATCGATTGCATCTGAATACTCCGGCCTCTCTTTCCAGAATTTTTTCAGTGTCGATAAGGCGATAACTCTCATAGCTCACACTGTAGTCCCGTAATGGGACTACAGCAACGACTTTTATTCAGGAAACACATAAAATAAAATTTGATTACGTATGAAACTCAGCTGCTTTTTTTGTCATTCCCGCGTAGGCGGGAGATAAGCGCAGACTTCGATCCAGTGATCCTGCTAGTAACTGGATCCCCGCCTGCGCGGGGATGACAACCCTGCTGGATTTTATTTCTCTATTGTTATCAAAATATTATGTCTACGCCCACAGAATTGGCTGAGTTTCATGCGTAATCAGGAAATTTAATCCTCGGAGGTAAGCCCAGACTCCGAGATGTCTCGTTTCAGGACGGAAACTATTTCATCCTCACTCGCACCAGCCCTCGCACTGAATTGCAGACCCAAAGCGCCTCGGCGGATCTGACCTCCTGCCTGGTCAGCACTTTTTCAACTACTGGGACAGCACTGTCAGCCAGAAGATGTTCACGCATAACCCCGGGCAGTAGGCCGCTCGCAACCGGAGGAGTCATATACTGGCCTTGACTGTAAATCACTATATTTGTTATGCACCCCTCTGTCACCTCTCCACCACTATTGCAAAAAACATAGTCGAACAAGCCTTTTTTCCGGGCTTCTTTATATTCCACATCATACAGCTTACGCATGGTGGTTTTATGAAAATGCCACGGACTGTCAGCATCTACAATGCGAGAAGAAAAATCGACAATCGCACAGCCTGATACATCATCTTGCTCTGGGTGCATAGGCAGTTCAGTGAGTGTCGGAGCATCACAGGGCACTGCAGTTATAGATATACGACCATCCTTTGCCAGCACTAGGCGCACACGATAACAGCCTCCGTTAAAAGTTGTTTCCTCCCGGTAAAGTTGTGAACGTGCCATCTGTAAATCACATGAAAATCTGAAATATTGTGCACCACCGGCAAGTCGCTCAAGATGTTTTTCCAGGAGCCAATAGCCTGTGCCGGACTGCCAGAGAATGGTCTCGAACAACTGAAAATCGGGTTGGGCATGGGTTAGAAATCGACCTTTCAAGAGAGATTCCTTCCATTCTTCCTCCGGTATCGAATCGTGGGTAATACCCGCACCGATACCCATTTCCCCGACACTTCCCTGCAGCCGAATGGTCCGGATGGGGACGTTAAAGACCGCTGAACCGTCCGGGCCGAAATAACCGATGGCACCGGTATATACCCCCCGTCGCTCTTTTTCAAGTTCATCGATGATCTGCATGGTCCGGATTTTCGGCGCACCGGTAATCGATCCGCAGGGAAACAGGGCTCGAAATAATTCGGTAAGCTTCAAATTCGACATCGTTGAAGACGTACTCTTGGCTTTTATTGTGGAAGTCATCTGCAACAGACTCTCATAGGACTCGACATCAAAGAGCGAGTCGACGAACACCTGACTCTCTCCATGGCCATGCATCAATCGTGCAAGGTCATTGCGCAGCAGGTCAACAATCATGACATTTTCACTTCTATTTTTGATGTCATAATGGAGTTCGCTACTATTACGCCGTTCTTCCAAACTGTTTCTTCCCTTTGAGGCTGTTCCCTTCATGGGACGGACGGTAATTTCATCATCCTTTTTTCTAAAAAACAGCTCCGGAGAAAAGGATAAAGTCCGTTCCTCGCCATTTCGAATATATGCACTGTAGGCAACAGATTGATTTTTTCGCAGAACGGAGTAGAGCATTTCGGCAGAGCCATCAAACTCAAAAAGCAGCTTCATGGTATAATTCACCTGGTAGGTATCACCGGCGATGATATATTGCCGTACGTGGTTTAGCACCTTCAGGAACTCTTCTTTTTCCATATTTGACCTGAGATCAGAGATGGCATAGCTACCTTCGTCCAGCTCACGACCAGGCTCAAATGGAAAATCATTTTCGCCTGAATTATGATCAAATCTATATGGTTTTAAAAAAACCCCTAAATCGGCTAATACCAATTGATTATCGGGCGGATGACAGTTATTTGTCCCAATCCTTCCTTCAAGCAATGCCCCAAATTCGTAGCCAACCCAACCGGCAAGATAGAACCCGCTCGCCAGACGCTGCTGCAGCTCAGCCAGATAATTCTCAAGATTGTCATCACCCCTGCAAATTAGCCGATCAACCGGCTCAAGAAACAGAAATGATTCAAAATTCTCATTATCCGGACGGGAAGTGTCTAAAAAGACAAACTCCTTCTGCAGCGCCAGGAAATTCAGCAATTTTTTGAGATCCGGATCTTGAATTCGCAACATATGTGTATCCTTTCAATGCGTAAATCTTAAACAAAACAATCGTTATTCGATACAGCAACGGCAAGCACAACCGCCTGACTATATTTGGTTATATCTATGATACCAATCAACAATTCTCATCCATTGCACAGTGCACTTAATTAGCATATAGTGCGCAACGAAATTTATCTCTGTATTTGTTGTAATTCGGTGAACCATATACTAGTA
This sequence comes from Desulforhopalus sp., assembly GCA_013139415.1. Classification (GTDB taxonomy): domain Bacteria; phylum Desulfobacterota; class Desulfobulbia; order Desulfobulbales; family Desulfocapsaceae; genus Desulforhopalus_A. Next base: position 409 of record WTAT01000382.1, on the reverse strand, counting down.
TCACCGGGTATTTCATGCACGACAGTACAGATCCTTCAGGACATTTATACTATTTCGGCAGTTTTCGCCACGTTGCCGGCACAATTATTAGGAACAACAAAGGAGAACACATCATGTCGCGAAAGATGGTTACAATTGACGGCAATCAGGCATGCACCCACGTCGCCTATGCCACGAGTGAGGTCATCACCCTTTACCCCATAACCCCATCGACCCCACTGGCTGCAGAAGCAGACTCCAAGTCTGCAACTTTGCAGAAAAATATCTGGGGCACTGTCCCCATAGTCAACCAAATGCAATCCGAAGCAGGGGTTGCAGGCTCCATTCACGGATCTCTCACTACCGGAGCTCTTTGTACGACCTTCACAGCCTCCCAGGGTCTGTTGTTGATGATTCCCAATATGTACAA
>WTAT01000279.1 GCA_013139415.1 Desulforhopalus sp. | reverse complement strand
CCACCGTCACGAACAAACATCGACGCATTGTGCACAGCCTTATGGCTCTGGATAAAATTAATATCTTTTGGATAGCCGCCACACGAAGCAATGACAGTATCAAACCGGGGTGAAGTGACCTCGCAGTTTTTTCCGTGGAGATCACAGGCATGAAGAAAGCTTTCTCGTCCGCAACCAAAAAGTAGATCACAGAGACTGCCATGGGAGTCAAGGATGCCGTGAATAGCAAGATCGGCTGACAGTTTTTCTTCGATTTCAAACAAATCCTCAGCTAGTGGGTTGTCGTCAAGGTTTCCTGGCTGGCAACCTTTGGCGATGGTCCCGGCAGTAGTGTCTAGATAAAGGCCGTGGTTTGTGTAGATGGCATCGCGCTCTCCACAGCCCGGAAAGATCAGCTTTCGGCCGCCGCCGTATCCGGCAAAATAATGGTGAGATACCGCCCCCATAGTAATTATCGAACTGGCTTCAAGCAGGTCTCGCCGAAAGCGGATGGGAGTGCCTTTTAAGGTGTGACCAAGTTCTTTAAACACCTCACCCTGTTCGCAATCATGATGGATAAAAGAATAGTGCTCGTACACTTCTCCATATCCCCGCCTGCATTCCTCATCACTTTGGGGGGAGTGTGTACCATAACCAATAATAATTTTCAGGCTGGCAGGATCCATCCCGTGTTGTTCAAGGCCGTCTATAAGAAGAGGCAGATACTCTGGATAACCACAGAGCCTGGTCTTATCAGCCAGGACCAGAACCGGATCAGAAAGATCAAGAGAGTTTTTATCTAAAAAACTGTTCAGTCTTTTTTGAAAAAGGACAGGAGTGACCACCTTTTGCGGTTCCTGCACCTGTAACTGTTTGGTACGGGCAGGGAGGGAGAGAGTAAGCTGCTCAGTTCCGTAGGGAAAATGACAAATATTATTTGGGCTCATGGCTATGTTATCAGTTATACAAATGAGTCGTGCATTAGTTTCAGGACGGAAACTCATTAGCTACTCCGCTGTCAGCACTCTGTCTTTAGTCAATTTCTTTTCCGAAAATCAAGCAAAATTATTCTCTTGTGGAGTCTGTTTCAAATTAAAGATAAAAAAGGCTATAAAAATCACTGCTGCCACCAGGTGAACCGCATTGGACCAGGGGGTAATCAAGAAAAATGCCAGTGCCAGGGCAATGAGGGCGATGGCGATAATAAGGCTGCCATTTGCCCACTGGGTTATCATCAGGGAAAAAGTGTTGCCTATTCCGGTTGTGGCAATAACATTTACAATCAGGCCAACAGTGCACAGGAGTACGCCGGTCATCACCATATTTCTGGCCCCCAGAGCAAGTGCCTCCATGATTGCACTAAAACCCATTTTATGGGGAGTTAACCAGGACGCGACTATGACAGCCATGATTGATATCCCAGCCGCATAGGTTGGGGTAAAACCATAAATCAACATGCCTATCAAAGATAGCAATGGGCAACAAATAGACCATTTTACTAGAAGTATTCGTTTTGGTACAGGGCCTTGGGGATTGTACCATTCTTTCAGTAAATTGAAATAAAACGATGACCTACTTCTGTGAATGTACTCAACCTGAGCTTGTATTGGAACAGTTGATTGAAAATGAATATGTTGAAAATATTATTATTTTTTCAGTAATTTTTGCCCTACTATAATCTGTTAAGAAAATTACAAATTAGTTCCCATCCGAAAACTAAACCAGAGACAAATGGACGTCTATCACTCGGAAACGAGGGAAGCAGTAAAAATCTTATCCAGACAACGCCTCACCCTTCCAGCCCGTTTCACTCTTATCAATTTTCTCTCAACACTAGTACCTATCCATTCGTTAGTTCAGTACAATTTGACAGAATTGGTTCAATTGCATACAATCAATATTATTGTGCCTGATAACCTTGGAAGCAGAAATGGTAATTAAAAAATCCTTTCGAAGCAATATGTCAACGGGCAGGGAAGAACTGACTACTTGTCGACAATATATATAATATACATTCTAATATACATTCTAATATACATTCGCAGTCTCAATGTTATGAACGTATTCATTTGGGATGAGCGTAACAACTGTGTTAAAAAAGGATTATGGTCCCCTTCCTTTTCAGACCTCATAGGATTGAGCTTCACCTGATGATGAGAGTCGGACTGCAGGATATGCATACCGGCATACCTCTTCCGGGTCTGATAACCACGACCGTAATCAATTTTTCTCCACAAGGAGCCTGCCTGGTCCTCCCCAAATTAACCATCAACGGAAACCACCTTTTCTACGAAACCCTCAACAGTGACAGCTACAACCTTCTCCTTTATCCCGAAGGTCGAGATGGTTTCGATGAAGAGCTTATGATCGCTGCCCGGTCGATTTGGATGGATACCTGTGAACACATGGATAAACCTGCCTTTAAAATCGGCATACATTTTTTGCACGATCAAAAAGAGCTCTATAAACTCCTCAAACAAAGCTCAGGGTCCTGAATACTCACCTCGCAACCATCAACACATAGTCACGACTGCCCTTGATCAGTGTTGATTTACAAACCATTACCAACGTCTTCAGGATCATTGCAAAAAGCTCATTCGATGCTTAATGGAGAAAAAGTAGTAGACCACCAAATTAGTCTCATCTCCCAGGGATACTTACTTTTCATGACAGGAAATCTGGAGTAAGGCACTAAAACAACACCCCTGTAAGACACCCTTGTAACTTTTAATGTCTGTGCAGGAGATGCTTCCTTACCTCTCTCAAGGATAACGGCCGAAACCCCGGCAAGGGTAATGAACATTCCAATCCACTGGTGCAGGCTGTAGCTTTCATGAAGAAACGTCCAGCCAAACACCGCAGCGGTAGGTGCAGCCAGACTCTGGATAAGCATGGCAATCCGTGGACCAAGCTCGACAAGCGCCTTAAAGAGAAAAATATCACCTATGAAAAAACCGATTACGCCTGAGAGACTGAGAAAAAGCCAGGAACGAATCGGAAAATCAACAGGGAGAAAGGTACCCTCTTTAAAAAACAGCAGAACACTAAAGAGCAGCAGGGCAATGGATATCCGAATGATATTGACAGGGATTGCCCCAACATCTTTGGACGCAACGGCGAAAAATTGAACGCTGAAGGTCCAGCATAAAACAGTGGTAAGAGCGATTGCCTCGCCGGAAAATGGCATAGAAGTCCTCTTTTAAAATTTCATTGAGGACGATACTTAGATGGAACCGGGAGAAAAAACAAGAAATATCTCAGCCGACATCATCGCCTGCAGAGTTGCTGCGATGATATCGGCCGTAAGACGGGCTATGGTCAACCAGGAGGCTGTCCGAGAATGCCCCTTTCACCCAACTCTTCGTTATTTTGAAAAAATAATGCTCGCAGGTAAGCGAAGACTCCGATATCAAACATATGGCTGCGCTTATTTTTTCAAAATGCCTCGATTTGAGAGAAAATACCTATTCTCGGACAACCTCCTAGGTAATATCAGAAGTCCCAAAAAGAATCGATGATTTTATCGTCCATATCCCAGACGACATTATGCGGGGCAATCGGCTCTTCGTTAAAGAATTCCGGCAGTCGATCATCCTTGCTGGTAAACCCTGCGGCCATATTGAAGGCGCGCTCTGTCTTGAGAATACTCATACCGAGATTGTTAACATCGTCGCCGGTGAGCGCAATGTCGAATCGGGCGTTAAGCATGTCGATCAGTGCCGGCAGACACGTTTCGTCATCCAGGGCCGCAAAGGCGATAAACAGGCACATGCCGGTAGAATCGATGGCGGCGGTGGCGATTTGCAGATTGCGCGACAACTCCACCTGACCTTCTTTGCTGAGCGGATCAACATTGCCACCAACCCCGAGGATATTGGTGGCAATAGTATAACCCATGGTATGATCTGCGCCCTGGGTCGAAGTAGCGTAGGTGATGCCGATGCCCTTAATAGCACGGGGATCATAGGCGGGAATGGCCTGATTTTTAACTACCGGCACCCTGGTGACCCCGAAGGCCTTACCAACATTACCTGCGCCGCCACCTATAATTCGTCCCAGAGGCGTACCTTTAGCAATATCCTCCTGAAGAATCCGAATGACTCCAGCACCATCACCAAAATCAAGCACTCCTCCCTCCATAGCAACACCGAAGGCCACTGAGGTTTCGATGGTATCAAGGCCAAGATCGTCTAAGATATAATCGGCTTCGGCAATCTGGTCGAGGTTGTCGACACAACAGCCTGCACCGAGAGCCCAGATCGATTCATACTCGAAGCCCGAGGTTTTATATTTATTATCCTTGTCATTGTAAATCTGGGAGCAATTGATCACGCACCCTGCATGGCAGTTGTGTTTAGGCTTGCCTTCACGTGCGACAATGGTGTCGTACATAGTTTCACCGGAGATTTCTTCATGGCCATCAAACTGGCCTGAGGTGAAATTGCGGGTAGGGAGTGCCCCTGCCTCGTTGATTATGTTGACCAGAACATTGGTGCCGTACTGACCAAGTGCCTGACTGATAGGATTGTCAACCAGTGCTTTGGCAAAGGCGCGGTTGGCTGCTTTAAATTCCTCTGGCTTGGCGATATCGACTTTGTTGTCTGTTGGTTCCAGCGCGATGAATTTAATTTTCTTTGAGCCCATCACCGCACCCAAGCCACCGCGCCCGCTGGAACGAATCCTTGAGCCGGGATCTTTGATGGAAATGTTGGCCGCAGCCATTTTCATTTCACCCGCAGGTCCGATGGTGATTACCCCGAATTTCTCGCCTAAACGAGCATTGAGGGTCTGAATCACTTCGTAGTTACCTTTACCGATCAGCTCGGTTTCCTCGTTGATGGTGACACCATCTGCATTCAGTTGCAGGCTGTACCATTTGTCATCCTGCGGCATACCTTCGATAATTATTGCTTTGACACCGAGCTTTGCCAGCATCTGGGCCGAACTGCCACCGGAATTGGATTCTTTAATAGTTCCGGTCAGCGGACTCTTGGCGCCACAGGAAAGACGGCCCGAGTTGGCTGCCGGGGTGCCGGAAAGCATCCCCGGAGCAATCACCAGTTTGTTATTTTTGCCGAGCGGATGACAGGTCGGCTCCACCTCGGCGGCAACCACGTTGGAGGTCAATCCCCGGCCACCAAGCCCCGCCCACTCATTAGGAACGTCCTCAACCCTGGTGGTTAGATCAGACATGTTTACACGAAATATTTTGTCAGCCATATACTTACTCCTCAGCATAAACGAAAAAACGAAAAATTCGGGGCACGGAGATTCCGTGCCCCGAAGACATAATATTACTCAGTTATTACAGTGCTGCTTTTATAATGCCGCCCTGTAAATTTCCTTAACATCATCATCTGAAGGAGTACGTGGATTGGTCATCCCGCAGGCATCTTTTTGTGCGTTACCGGTCATGGTATCGATATCAGCAGCCTTGACGTCTTTACCGTAGCGTTTTCCGAGTTCAACCAATCCTGCAGGAATTCCGATATCGGTAGAGAGTTTCTGAATTGCAGTCAATGCCAGCTCAGCAGCTGCACGAGGAGACAGACCATCAGTATTCTCACCCATCAGTTGGGCGATTTTAACGAAACGGTCCATCTTGGCAATCAGGTTGAAACGACTAACATGGGGGAGCAGGATAGCATTACATTCACCGTGGGGCAGGTCATAGAAACCACCGAGCTGGTGAGCCATGGCATGAACGTGTCCAAGGCTGGCATTGTTGAAAGCCATACCGGCGAGATACTGTGCATAACACATACCTTCACGGGCTACGATATCTTGTCCGTTGGCAACTGCAGGACGGAGATGGATAGCGATAAGCTCAATCGCTTTTTCCGCAGCTGAGTCTGTCATCGGAGTCGCTATGGTAGAAACATAAGCTTCCACGGCGTGGGTGAGAGCATCCATTCCGGTTGCAGCGGTCAGCGCTGGTGGCATACCCATCATCAGGAGAGGATCATCAAGGGCAATACCTGGAGTGCATCTCCAGTCAACGATGGCCATTTTTACCTTTCTGCTGGTATCGGTGATGATACAGAAGCGGGTCATTTCTGAAGCTGTACCGGCGGTAGTGTTAACCGCTACATATGGAGGCATTGGTTTAGTTGACATATCAACACCTTCGTAATCATGGATCTTGCCACCGTTAGCAATAACAAGGCCGACACCTTTACCACAATCATGGGAACTGCCGCCACCGAGGGTGATTAAACTGTCACAGGCTTCCTTCTTATAGACCTCAACGCCTGCAGCCACATTGTTGTCGGTGGGGTTAGGGATGGTCTCGTCAAAAACGACATATTTCATGCCGGCTTCGTCGAGTAAATCAGTAATCTGCTTAGTAATTCCAGCGCCGGTAATACCTTTGTCGGTGACGATCAGTGGCTTGTTGCCGCCAAGTGCTTTGATCTTAGCTGGAATCTCTTTTGCCGCACCAATACCTATCAGAGTAACACTGGGAATGAAATAGCCGTATACTTCTTCTCGAACTGCCATAATAGTACCTTCCTTTTTTTAACTGAGGTTGTTGTAATTGGTCTACTGTTTCTGGTCTACTGTTTCTGGTCTACTGTTTCGTTTTAGTCCATCTCTAGCGCAGTATTTTTATAGCAAACAGCATGCCATTTTACTTCTTTGTGTAATTACATCAAGTTACACCACACCCCAAACAGTGAGGTATGACATAATGTCCCCTGGAAGGTGAGACCGGAACTATATGACTATCGATTTTTTGGGAAAATTCCCCCGAAAACTGACAGATACCAACAGCATCAGGGGGGATGGGTCAGAATGAAACAGTCGAGAGAGTGAAGAGGTCAAAATGACACGGCACCATGTGGGAGTATTACTGCCCGGCATACTTTTCCAGTTTCCTGTAAAGCGTTTTCCTACTGATACCGAGTGATTCCGCTGTCTTTTGCCGATTTGAATCAAAGAAATGCAACATTTTCAGGATATGATTTTTCTCAACTGACTCCAGGGTTAGAGGGGCCTGGCTATCTTCAGATATCGAGACCAGTTCACGAGGTAAACAACGCTCAGTAATTATATTGTTTTCTGCGAGGATGATCGAACGTTCAAGAACATTGCGCAGCTCCCGGACATTTCCCGGCCAGTTATACCGGAGAATACAATCCATGGCACTGTCAACAATCCGGTATAGTGTTTTGTCCGGGCTGAGTCGCATCAGGAAAAAATTCACCAGCAGGGGCAGATCTTCCTTACGTTCACTGAGTGAAGGAATCTCAATATTGAAGGCATTGATCCGATGGAAAAAGGCCTCATTAAAACGCCCCTGCTCCACCTCCTCTGTAAGGTTACGGTTGGTGGCAAAAAGAAAACGAATATTCACCTTACGCTCTTCCTTTTCTCCAACCCTCCTATAGGTCTGGGTCTCAAGAATCCTTAACAAAGAAGCCTGAACGCCCATGGGAAGTTCCCCTATCTCGTCGAGAAACAAAGTGCTGTCGTGGGCATAGGCCATCAGCCCCTCACGGGACTCGTCGGCTCCGGTGAACGAACCTTTCATGTGGCCAAATAACTCACTTCGGGCAAGATCTTTCTGTAAGGATGCGCAATTCTTGATAATCATCGGATGAGCGGCGCAAGCTGACCGTTGATGGATCAGCCTGGCGATTACATCCTTGCCAACCCCCGACTCGCCGGTCAGCAGGACGGGAATTGTTGCCGGCGCCACCTTATTAATTAAAAACTTAATATCACGCACGGTCTGTGAATTACCGATGAATTGCACCGGTTCCTGGTCGAGACCGCTGCTATGACGAAGGATGGTATTTTCACGGGAAAGCAATACCCGTTGATGGGCCTTTTCCACGACCAGTTCCAGCCGCTCAAGATTGAACGGCTTGCGGATAAAATCGCATGCGCCCAGTTTTATTGCCCTGACCGCACTATCTATATCACCCTGCCCGGTGATCATCACCACTTCGATATGGGGGATACTATCTTTAATCTCGATCAAGAGATCCAAATCATGGATATCCGGCAGCCGCAAATCCATAACGATGACGTCAAACCAGTTAGTGCGCAACATTTCTCTTGCCTCAGAAGCGTCAGCCGCCGTCAGGACTTCCCTGTGGTCAGTAGCGAGTTCTTTTTGCAGCAGCCTTCTGATCGACTCCTCGTCATCAATCGCCAAGATGGTGTATTTTTCTCGTTCCATTATAGATTTATTCCAGGCAGAGACACCTTGAAGAAGGTACCTTGTCCCTCCTTACTGGTCACGGTGATCTCTCCGCAATGATTTTTGACAATTGAATAGCAGGTGGAGAGACCGATACCGATCCCTTGCCCCACCGGTTTGGTGGTAAAAAACGGTTCAAAGAGCTTATCATGCAACTCAGTTGGAATACCACAGCCCGAGTCTTCAACAATAAGCTCAACGCCCCCACTCTGTCCGTCGTTGGTAATTATACGAATAATATCACCATCACCGGTTGCATCAAAGGCATTAGTAAACAGGTTAATTATTACTTGCTTGAGTTGCGATTCGTCACCCATAATAACCGGCAGTTTTGCCTGCAGCTCGGTTTTGACAGTAATGTTAATGTTGCGTTGCTCTTTAAAATGATGTTTGAGAATAAAAAGGGTATCCCTGACGCACTGATTCATATCCACCGGACACATACTTGCGGCAACCGGTCGGCTGAAAGTCAATAAAGTCTGGACGATATCTCGACATCGGAGACATTCTTTGATGATGGTATCGGTATACTCGGTGAAATCATCAAGAACTTCCGTTTCCACCTTCCCCTGCAATCGACCAATTCTCCGCTGCAGCCCCTCGGCAAAGCCACTTATCGCGGCCAAGGGATTGTTTATTTCGTGGGCCACCCCCGCAGCCAGGGCGCCAACCGTGGCCATCTTCTCCGCCTGATGAAATTGGGCCTGGAACTCTTTTTCCAAAGTGACATCCCTTTTAAAAAGGAGCACATTGCGTTCACCCGTAGGGCCTGTTTTGAGAGGAGAGGCAATAATGTCAAAATGCCTGAATTCCTCGTTCACTTTATAAATACAGAGGTCTTTGACGATCTCGTCAAGATCGAGAGAACGCTGGGCGGGGCAGTCTTCACATTTGCTATTCTTACCGCGAAATACCTGATAACAATAACTACCAATCGGATCAATCCCGGGGAACCACTTGGAAAACACATGGTTGACCCGCTGAATCTTCAAATCCTCACT
>WTAT01000181.1 GCA_013139415.1 Desulforhopalus sp. | reverse complement strand
ATGCTTAACGCCATTTTATGACAACAGAATTCCTGAGCCGGTGATTTTCATACTGAACCTGATACAAACCAAGATGAACGAGGATCTTTCCGATCACCACATGCTCATAAATGAAAAGAACAAACTTCCCCCCCCTCCCGTCGGTATGTGTTTCCGGCAGCGTATAATCAAAAACCGGTTAAGGCCAGTCGGTCATGGCCCTTCTATTTTGCAGTAATATTTGAAGTTCGTGGTATGGTATCCTCTTTTTTCAATCTACCTCACTTTGTGAAACCACATATTATGTACGTGCACTTATCTTTTGGCTATCCGGCTACAATTTAAATATGAAAACTTATGACCGCTTGGTAAGGCAGGATCTCTTCTTTTAAAATCGATCAATGTACACAGTTCTACCATTGTCGGCAAACGCCAATCACTGGCAGAAGATCTAACTGTATAACCCTCAATTTTACAGGATAAACGGAAACTGCATATCGCTATCTGCACTTATTTCGTGTTAGTCATACTAAAGGTGAGATAGTTTTTCAACCGATAAAGCGACAGGTTGTTACCTATACAAACAGATTATCTTGGCAGGAACCAAGCCACATTCATTGAGGCTTGTGATTCAAACAAAATTTCAGCAAGCGGAAGATAGATATCCTCTGCCAATCTCATCTGTTTAAGTAAAAGTTCGATTTTAGACTATTCCTGATGCTCTCAAGTTCCAATCAAAAGATTAAAGTTTAACTGTCTCATAAAACAACACTTGAGAACAATAGCAGTAAGTTCAAGTCTGGAACAATTGCCAATTGGTTTAGGTACCATGATTTGCTGGGTATGGACGGTATTCAGGTACATTATAAGGCAGCCTTACACCTGGCATGGGATTTATCTTGATCACAATGGGAATTACCCCCGACAAACAGGAAAAACGGCGATAATGGCACTGTTGCTCATATGAGGTTTCCCCCTTTGGCCTGCTCACAGTTTTTTCACAGAGGACATGATTTAAGGAAATTTGTAAAAAACCTTTCATCAAAATCATACTGGTGTTATACACTCAACCATTAATTCACCTGCTGATTTTGGCGGTTACCTGATACAGGTTTCCGCCTTCCTACGCTCTAAGATCCAGTGCAGTGTTGTACATTAAACAAGATAGCTGTTATGAAATCACAACTTCGAAGGCTTTTACCAGGAGACAATACACGTCTTCTTGCAGTGGCCTCTTTTATTGGACTGATGTCAGGTGTTCTGAACATCGTCTTCCGCACAACTGTTCATTTCGTAGAAGAGTTTATCTTTAAGGGTGGAAAGGAATTTCTACAGATAGGAAAAGGTGATATTCACCTGCTTCTACTCCCCCTCATCCCTATGGCAGGCATGCTTCTCCTTATTCCATTTTCACTGCTTTTTCCAGGAGAGGTCAATGGCTACGGTTTTACCAAGTTTCTCCGTAAGGTCAATCTGGAAGGAGGATATATACATGTTCGTACTATTTTTCTAAAGATAATATCCACTGCCCTAACCATAGGGACGGGTAACTCGGCCGGGGTAGAAGGACCTATTGCCCAGATCGGTGGCGCCATGGGCTCGCAGGTTGGCCAGTTTTTTCGTGTCTCAGGAAACAGGATGAAACTCTATATCGCAGCCGGTTGTGCCGGCGGCATAGCTGGAATGTTCAATGCACCAATAGCAGGAATATTTTTTGCCGCTGAAATAGTGTTACTCGGCACCTATGAGATATCGTCCTTTTCCGCCCTGATCACAGCCTCGGCGATATCAACTGTCGTTACCCGTTCCTATTTTGGAGAGGCATCTCTTTTTACTATCCCACAATATAATGTTGTTAACCACTTTGTGGAGCTTCCCCTCTATTCCTTACTGGCTGTACTCACCGGTCTTCTCGCCGTTTTTCATATAAAGGTCTTCTATTTGATACGGGATTGGTATCAAGGACTTAAAATCCCGAACCAGCTTAAACCGATTACAGGCGCCTTTATTGTGGGTTCAATTGCCATTATGTTCCCGCAAGTTATGGGGGATGGGTACCACTTTGTTGAAGCCGTTTTATATGGAGGCGGGATGACCTGGCTGCTGGTCTGTCTTATCTTCTTAAAAATCCTCGCCACTGCAGTAACTTTAGGATCCGGGGGTGCCGGGGGAGTATTTGCACCAGCCCTGTTTATCGGTACCATGATCGGTGGAAGTTTCGGTAGTGTTGTTCATAAAATATTACCCGATAGTACAGCAGGTCCGGGTGCCTATGCATCGGTTGGAATAGGTGCTTTTCTCGCAGCATCAACACATGCACCGCTCACTGCTATCTTCCTCCTCTTTGAGATGACCGGGAATTATCAGATCATAGTTCCGGCCATGCTGGCTTCTATCATAGGCACAATGGTTGCCACCAAACTCAACGAAGATTCAATCGATACTGTTGATTTCAGCAGGGAAGGAATAAATATTCACGAAGGTCGTGAAGTGTCCATCATGAAATCGCTTAGGGTTGGATTAGCTATAACAGAAGATGTTGATTTTATAAGTGAACGAGCAAATATCAATCAGTTATTGTTGACCTTTAGCGAGACGAAAAGCGGGTTTTATTTTCCAGTTATTGATGAAACGGGAAAGATGACCGGAATTATTTCCATGACCGATGTGAAAAATATTATCCATAGGGACTCCCAAGAAAGATCAGCCCAGACAGTGGGCTCGATCTGTCAGCGGGATATCATTATGCTTACTCCAGATGATTCACTGTACACAGCAATGCAACTCTTTGATATCAAAGGCATTGAAGAAATCCCTGTGGTTGAATCCCTGAAAAACCGTTGGGTACTGGGCATGCTTAAGCGGCGCAGTGTTATATCAGCATATAACCGGGAAGTTCTCAAAAAGGGGATAAGTGAAAAAGTTGGTTCAATTCGTGTATCTGACCCGGCCTAAGCTGTTAGCTGTATCATTTTTCTGTTACTGTCCACAATAATGGTCAAGTAGTTTGATAAAAAAAGAGCCTTTTAATGGACAAACTCTGAAGTGTTCAGGTGGGTTGATACACTTTTATGAGCAGTGACGTAGAGGGACAAAGATTAGTCCCCCTAGCCACTTTTTTTACGTAATCCTTTAAAACCAATCAGATCGGTGGCGCAATTGTGACCACTATTCTCATATCTGTTGTAGCACGAACGCCATGGGGTTCTCGTATCTCCGAAATCAGGATATTGCCAGTTTTTGCTGGAATCTCCGCCTCATTGTCACCGAGGAAAACCCCCTCCCCTTCGATAACCTGAATAGAAAGCTCGCCATCCAGGTCATGGGAATGTACTGGAAATGTTACCCCGGCTTTTAGATTAAAATTAATAATTTTAAAAAATTCCGAATCTTCCACCAGGAAAAATCGTTTCATTGCTCCCTCGGTAAATTCTCTGGTTGTATTGAGATCGAGTACTTTCATAT
>WTAT01000497.1 GCA_013139415.1 Desulforhopalus sp. | reverse complement strand
TATCACCTGCTTTATGATCTTGAGACCATGAATCGTATGTTAGTGGCTGAAAATATGAGTATCACCAGGCGCAACCTCGACGACAAATGCCGCGCTGAAATAACGGTCAGTGTTTATCAACGCTTGAAGGAGTAAACAAGTGACTGACGGCGGGTTCAGGCAAGGCAAGAGCACCGGGCGAATTAAGATTTATCTGGTTGTTGGCCTGGCTCTAGTACTGGCGGCATTGGTTTACCGTTACCTGCATGCAAGGGCTGCCCAGAATAGGAGCATCTCTCCGCCTTCTGCCACTGCCACCCTGTCCGAGATGCCCGAACTCCCTGATCTTTACCCAGAAAGGCAGCGAAAGACTGAGGTTGAACGGGCAAGTATTAGGGAACTCCGACGGTTATTTGTGCGTGATATTTTTGCTCCTGTGAAATCTCTGCCAACAGCCAAACGCCCAACCAAGAAGGGCAGACCTGTGCAACGACAGGTGAAATCTCTGAAGCTCAAAGGTGTCATTGTCGGTGGGAAACACTCCATCGCTATTATTAATGACAAATTCGTTCGCACGGGTGACCGGATCAATGGATATAGAGTAGTACGAATTGCGGAAAAAGAGGTTTTGTTAAAGTCGGGCAATAAAACCGTCAGATTAAGGTTGGCCAGCAATGATTAAAAAAACACCATTTCTTACGATATTGCTTGCTATCCTGGCCCTTGCCATCGGTCCAGTGTCGGCGCAGTCTGTAAAGGAGTCGGACCAGGTGGGTGCTCGGCAGGAAGAAAAAGATGCTGTATCAACCACTGAGCGAGGGAGTGGGCAACATGTCCCCGCAATTGGGGCGAGCGGAACTCCTAAGTACACAGCTCGTTACAGGCAATTGATAACCCTCAGCCTCATTGACACTGACATTAGAGATGCTATTTCCGCCCTGGCCATGGAACAGGAGATCAACATTGCCACAGCCACGGAGGTCTCGGGAAAGATCTCCGTTCACCTGTACCAGGTTGATCTGGAAAAAGCCCTGCACGCCATTACCATGGCAGGAGGATCCAGCTATTACAAACACGGTGATGTATACTATGTCTACAAACCCAAGCAGGCCAAAGATCCGGAGAGTGATAGGCTGCAATTACGAATCTTCAAGCTAAAATACGCTGAAGTCGCCAAGATCCAAGAGATCCTGAGCACCATTCCGGGCATAAGAACGCTTAAGTTTCATGAACATTCCAAGACGATTCTTGTTGAAGACACCCCGGAGAACATCAAAAAAATCGAAACCATAATCAATAACTGGGATACTGTACCCAAACAAGTGCTGATCGAGGCCAAAATTTTAGAGATAACCCTGACGGATGAAATGGGATTAGGCGTTGATTGGGCCACCCTATTAGGAGATGTTAGAGTTGGCACCTCGGGTTTCAGCAGAGCGACGTTACCTGGAAACGAGGAGGTCACCCCGGTGCCTGACTCCGGCTCAGGTCTTTTTTTCAACCTCCTGACCGGTTCTGACAGCCGTCGGTTTGCGGCTGCCATCGATGCCCTGCAGAAAAAGACCGAGGTCAACACCCTCTCATCTCCTAAGATCCTTGCTATTCACGGCCAACCTGCAAAGGTGCAGGTTGGTGGACAGCAGGGCTATTCGGTGGCCCAAACAAACCTGGGTGTTACCAGCGAGAACATCCAGTTCATAGATACGGGTATCGTTTTAGAAATTACCCCATATATTGATAATGACGCCAATGTCTTGCTCAATGTGAAACCGAGTATTACTGCAGCCGAGCTAGAGGATGGAATCCCGGTAACCAGGACCGCCTTGGTCGAGACCTGGATGCTGGCCCAAAGCGGGGAGACTGTTCTCATCGGAGGTCTTATCCAGGACAACATAATCAAGACAAGAAATGAGGTCCCCTGCCTGGGAGATCTTCCCTTACTAGGCCTCCTGTTCGGAAACCGCGGTCGGAGAGTAGATAAGCAAGAGTTGGTGATATTAATTACACCTTTGGTGGTGGATAGAAAGAAAAAAAGCGTGGCTGAGGTTCAAGCCATCATGAGATTCAACCAGGCTGAAGAGGTGATGAAAAAAGAGCCTCTGCCTCCTTACCGACAAATTTGGGAATTTAGCAAACCCTGGGAAAGAACAATTGATAAGCCGCAGGAGAGTATTGATTTAAACTAAAGTGAATCTCCATGATCTGCCTCTGCCCGGAGAAGTGGAAGGGGTGTAGCAGTAAAGCATCCGGGACCGGAGGGAGGGACAGGTGTCCCTCCTACGCCCTCCGGGCTTCGGCGGGCAGGCAGGTGTCAGGTGTCAGGAAAAAAACATAGAAGCCGAAACCTGTCGAAGATCCGGTCTGAAGCGAAGCGGCAGCGGGGAACACTGAAACCTCAGTCATTGTGCTTGTGAATATGGGAAGCCGAGCTCAACAATCTGTGCTCTCTGTTGATGACGATGCGGAGCTGCGAGAACTGCTCCACGAATTGATTTGTCAGATGGGACACGCCAGCGTGACCGCAGCTGACGGCATTGATGCCCTGGAGAAGATGGAGGAGAAGCAATTCGACATTGTGATTACCGATATCAATATGCCACGCTTGAACGGAGTAGGGTTGATC
>WTAT01000083.1 GCA_013139415.1 Desulforhopalus sp. | reverse complement strand
GGTGACCTCTCGAGTAGCTCCATAGAATGAAACGTGCATAGATTCTCCTGTGGGTACTTTGAATAATTCTTCCTCTCTTCTACACCCTTAACCCCGATAAAAGGGATAATTTCCAAGGCGCTAAGATCTCATTATTTCTTAACAAACGGTAGTTCAAAACTCAACAGCAATTCCGGTGAACCTGTAATGATGACAAACTCGTAAAAAGTCATCTGCTCCGTCATTCCCGCGAAGGCGGGAATCTAGTCATTTCAACATCTTCTGGATCGAAGTCTGCGCTTATCTCCCGCCTTAGCGGGAATGACGGAAAATTGGCAAAATGTAGTTTTTACGAATTCATCATCAATGATTGTTTCAGGAAATCCTGGCATCTATGCAGATCCGATAGGACCCAGGCGCACAATGTCCGCACCTGGTAATAGTGGACGAAAGAACTACTCGGTTTAGAGCAGAACATGCACCAACAATTTTCTCAACTGATTGCGGGAACAATTCCGGGCGCTGCATGTCATAGAAGTGTAAAAAACCATTGGGTTTGAGTACTTGGAGGGCGCAAGACAAGAATTCCTCACCTCTGGTAGGCAGGGGCATGATCACCCTGTCATATGCAGCCGTCAGGGTTGGCAACACCTCTCGCACATCCCCTGGATAAAGCTGGATGTTTTTTTGATTTTTATTGCGGGAAATATTTTGAATTCCATAGGCATGTGCCTGTGGGTTCTTTTCAATGCCGACAACGGATTCTGCCTTACTGTACTTGGAAATGATCAACGGAAAAGGCGCAATCCCGGAAAAGAGCACGAGGACCAACTCCCCTTCTTCTACAAGTGAGGCAATCCTCCTTCTTTCATTACCACTTCTGACTGAGTAATAAACTGTTTCTGGGTTGACGAGCAGCCTAATACCAAACTCTTTAACCTCAGTCTCCTTCCTGTTTTCACCGGCGAGAATCTGCAGTGGAATGGTCCTGAATTCACCACCATAATTACCAGCTCTTTTTGCGACAACACCGATTTTCCTGTTGCTATCCAATATTGCCTCTGCAATAAGACGCTCTTTGGGCTCCAACTTTTCCGGTATAATGATAATGGCAATGTCGCCCACCACATCATAAGCACCAACCAGGCTTGCCAATTCCCTTTCAGACAAACTATCCTTTAGTCTTTTTTGCAGCTTCATCGACTTAATTTTTTCACAAAAAGGGTACAAAAAAACAGCGCCAGAGAACCAAGAGTTCCCATGACGCTGTCATGAACATAATCCACCCCGCAAAAGGTGTTATACTTTCAAGAGAATGTCTCAGATTTTGGTTACATTCTCCGCAGCAGGACCTTTCGCGCCGTCCACAATATCAAATTTCACCCGCTCTCCCTCTTCAAGAGACTTGAAACCTTCCATATTGATTGCTGAATGATGAACAAAAACGTCTTTTCCCCCATCTTGCTCAATAAACCCAAAGCCCTTAGAATTATTGAACCACTTCACTGTACCTTCTGCCATGACATGCTCCTTTGACACATTATGCAATTATGACTTTTTGAACCACACAAAAGTCAGCCGATTTTTCCTTATACCCTTACCGCCACAAAATACAAATAAAAAAGTTACATCGCAGCAATCTTCGCAAAAATTATCTTCCATACTAACAGGTTATTATTTGGTACAAACCCCCGTCAGCCTGACCATTACACGAACCATAGGCTCAACAAGCTGGTCATTAAAGACATAGCAGGAATTGTGACATGGTATGGAAAAAAGACCACCGTCACCAGCCCCGGCAATGGCAAAAGATCCCGGTACTTTCTCCAGATAATAGCTGAAATCTTCGGACGCCATCAGAGGAACCGCCGTTTCCTTGTGCAGCCAGCAATTACCCAGAACCTCACCGAGAATGTCCTGCACTCTACCTGCTTCTGTGGCATCATTGACAACTGCCGGATAGCGAGGAGAAAAGTCAACCTCTGCTGCAGCATTATAGCCAGCAGCAATAGACTGTGACGTTGATTTGATCAGCTCACCAATCAGCTGCAGATCGCCGGTCGTCTCCATTCGTACCGATCCGGCGAGGACAGCCTGGTCCGGAATCACTGTTTCAGCGCTTCTGGCATCAATGGATGTTACGCTCACAACGGCTGCCTGCTGTGGAGGAAGACGCCGACTGACTATCTGCTGCAATCCCAGAGTCAATGCCGCGGCCGCAAGAACCGGATCACCACAGAGTTCAGGCTGGCTGGCATGTCCACCACTTCCTTTGATCACTATTTTAAAGCTGGCATTGGCCGCCATAATTGGACCTGCGGGACAAACGGCTTTGCCAAAGGGAATATTCGGCCAGTTATGCCAGCCAAAAATTCTGTCTACTCCTTCAAGGGCACCATCTGCAATCATAGCCCTTGCACCATAGCCACCTTCTTCGGCTGGCTGAAAGAGAAACGAAACGGGTCCCGGAAGGGCCGCTTCGTGTTTCTTCAACCACTCGGCTGTGGCAAGCATGGTTGCCATATGGCCATCATGTCCACAACCATGCATGCAGCCCTGCACTGTAGATTTCCAGGGAACAGTGGCTGTCTCTGCTAATACCAGGCCGTCAATATCAGTCCGAAGGGCAAGATGATCACCCCTTTGTCCCTGTGCAATATGCGCCACAATCCCGGTTTTCGCGCACGGACGCCAGGAAATATCCAGCTCGTCGAGTCTTTTTCCAATAAAAGCGGAGGTCGCCACCTCTTTCCAACATGGCTCCGGAATCTTATGCAATTCCCTTCGAATTGCTATCGCCGTCTGTATCAACTCATACCAGGACACATTCCCCCCCTTAATAAAGCTTAAATTTTCTCTTCCAAAACAATCGATATATTCTACCCATATCCCTCCTATCCGGCTAATTTTTATTGTTAAATGTTTTCTCAACCACAAGTAGCTGAGACTTTTAGCCCAACGATATAGGTTGATTTTAGGTTGATTTAATGACCACTTTATGATTACTTGTCTGTGCTAAATTGCATAAAAACAAAATATTTTTTGCTTGTAAAATTCAATGTTTTTTACACCCGGAGGGAAAAATGTTTAAGATTGTGAAGCGCGAAGAAATGGCAGAAGGGACAGTGGTCCTCAATGAAATCGAGGCTCCTTTAATAGCCAAGAAGGCCATGCCCGGTCAATTCGTCATTCTCAAAGCAAACGAGGAAGGCGAGAGAATTCCCCTTACCATGGCGGATACCGACCCTGTAAAAGGTACCATTACCATTATTTACATGGTTGTGGGAAAATCAACGGCACTTTTTAAAGACCTCAAAGTGGGCGACTCCTATCAAGATGTTATTGGCCCTCTCGGTAAAGCCACACACCTTGAAAAGGTCGGCAAGGTTGTCTGCGTCGGTGGTGGTACCGGTGTAGCGGTGCTCCACCCAATTACTCGCGGCTTAAAAGAAGTCGGCAACGATGTCATCTGCATCATTGGGGCCCGCAACAAAGGGTTGCTGATGATGGAAGAGCACATGAAGGCAGCTTCACACGATCTCCGCATATGCACCGATGACGGCTCCTACGGCCATCATGGCTTTGTTACCGACGTCCTAAAAGAAACACTAGAAGCTGGAGACATCAAACTGGTCGTTGCTATTGGACCTGTTCCCATGATGAAGGCAGTCTCCAATCTCACCAAAGAATTTAATGTTGAGACCATTGTCAGCCTGAACCCAATAATGGTTGACGGCACCGGAATGTGTGGTGGCTGCAGGGTTACTATCGGTGGCGAAACAAAATTTGCCTGCGTAGACGGTCCCGAATTCGACGGCCATAAAGTAGACTACGATGAGTTGATCTTAAGACTCAGAGCCTACCAGGAAGATGAACGAAAATGCCACGAGGATTACTGCACAATTCGAGACGCCAAATAGACAGGTTACAACCAGGTTACTTTGACTATCTCTTTGTGGAGTTTAGTACCTTACAGATTTTTTCTTGTTTTTTTCAAGAAATTAATCTGTCTCAAGGTACTTACACCCCTCGAGGGGGTACTAAAAAGAGTCCGGCTTATTTCTCGTTTACCGGGGCTAACAATTTTTTGAATCATATTATCGTGGATAATAATTTTCTACGGAGGACATCATGGCAGTGACAGCAAACAAGAAAGAGAAGACCCCCAGGCAGCCAATGCCTGAGCAGGAACCAAAGGTACGGGCGCGAAATTTCCTTGAAGTACCCACCGGCTACACCATGAAAATGGCCCAGGAAGAGGCCTCCCGGTGTCTACAGTGCAAAAAACCAGCCTGCGTTGCTGGTTGCCCTGTCGGCGTCGACATTCCAGGTTTTATTGACCTCATTACCCAAGGCGACATGACCGCAGCCATCCGCAACCTCTGGGCCAAAAATGCCCTGCCGGCAGTATGCGGGCGGGTGTGTCCACAGGAAGTACAGTGCGAAGGACTATGCATTGTGGGCAGAAAAGGCGAACCCGTTGCCGTTGGTAATCTTGAGCGCTTCTGCGCCGATTACGAAAGGGAGAATGGTACAGGTGAGCTCCCTCCGAAATCGGAAGCCACCGGTAAAAAGGTTGCTGTTGTCGGATCCGGTCCATCTGGCCTCACTGTAGCAGGCGATCTCATCAACAAAGGCCACGATGTAACCATCTTCGAGGCCTTTCATAAGCCCGGCGGTGTTTTAGTATACGGTATCCCTGAATTTCGTCTGCCTAAGGCTATTGTGGCCCAGGAAGTAAATTTCCTTGAAAGACAGGGCGTCAACCTGGAATGTAATGCTGTCGTCGGCAGAACTGTCTCCCTGGATGAGCTGCTTGAGCAAGGATACGATGCCATCTATGTTGGCGTCGGCGCCGGACTGCCCCGGTTCATGAACATTCCCGGCGAAAATCTGGTCGGCATACTTTCAGCTAATGAGTATCTCACCCGTGCCAATCTCATGAAGGCATATTTGTATCCGAAAGTTGACACTCCCATCCCAATTGGGAAAAACGTCGTCGTTCTTGGAGCTGGCAATGTGGCTATGGACTCTGCCCGTACCGCAATGCGCCTTGGCGCCGAGAGTGTAAAAATCGTCTATCGACGCTCCCGTGAAGAAATGCCTGCCCGCCAGGCTGAAATCCATCATGCTGAAGAAGAAGGGATCGAACTCTTTCTGCTGACCAACCCAACGCAATATCTGGGTGACGAAGATGGTAGGCTCACCGGCATGGAATGTTTGCGGATGGAGCTCGGTGAACCTGACGATTCCGGTAGACGTCGGCCGGTTGCCATTGAAGGCTCTGAGTTCGTGGTGGACTGCGACCTCTGCATCGTGGCCGTCGGCTCCGGAGCGAACCCGCTTCTCACCAGCGAAACTCCAGATATGGAACTAAATAGATGGGGCAACGTTGTAGCCGACGAAAAGACCGGTAAAACCACCAAAAAAGCTGTCTGGGCCGGTGGTGACATTGTCACAGGGGCCGCTACGGTCATTCTGGCCATGGGGGCCGGTCGAGATGCCGCCAATTCAATGCATGACTACCTAAGCCTTGGCTGGTAAAAGGTGCCTGAAGTAGTTGCAAGGCTGATTAACACCCCTCAAGGGGGTATAAGTGCCTTGAAGGTAACTTTAACCTTATAACTTCAATACACTCTTCAGATTTCTTGTTTTTTATACCCCTCAGGTAAGCGATAGACTCCGAGGGGGTACTAAAAAGAGTGACAGGAAATCTGGAGTAAGGCACTAATATAGCCTGCTGTTTTCTCTACCAGCAATCCTGCGATTATCGATTGACAGGATTGCTGGTCTCTCCACATAGCAGTATGACTATTGCACTACGTCCAGTCCCAGTTTTAAAAAAGTTATTATCACTTCTGAAAAGAGCCAAACTGAAACAAACAGCAATGGCACGTGTTACAAATTTCAACAGTTTTTTTACAGCAATGTAAAAAAAACATGCTCCCTTATATTCTTGTTTGTCAAGGTTAAATATTTTCTTGACAGAAGACGGAGCAGCCTGTTAATGAATGGTGATTCATAATTAATTTTATTTAGGTGTGAGCTGTTTACCGGCCGCATGGTATGGAAAAAAGCAGTGAGAGGGAAAAATAATGTCAACGGAACTGGTTCTTTCGGCAGTGGCACTGATAGGACTTGCCGCTCTTGTTCCCTGTATCATGGTAGCGACCACAGTTTTTGGTCCGCGATCCAAGGGAAAAATGAAAAACGAAGCCTACGAAAGTGGTATAGGTCCAATCATTGGAACGGTTGACCAGAAATTCAGTGTCAAATTCTACCTCCTTGCAATTCTCTTCCTGATATTCGACATTGAGGCAGTTTTCATGTATCCATGGGCAGTCTGTGTCCGTGAACTTGGCTGGTTCGGATTTACAGAAATGGTAGTTTTCATGTTGCTGCTTCTCACTGGACTCATCTACATTCTTAAGAAAGGGGTGCTCAATTGGCGTTAGGATTGGAAGCAAGTCTCGGGGATACAGTCATCACCACCAAACTTGATGAGTGCGTCAACTGGGGTCGGCAATATTCACTGTGGCCATTCATTTATGGAACCGCCTGTTGCGCCATTGAGTTTATGAGTGCAGCAGCGAGCCAGTACGACATATCCCGTTTTGGAGCAGAGGTTGTTCGTTTTTCTCCTCGCCAGGCGGATCTTCTGCTGGTCGCCGGAACTATCAGTTACAAACAGGCACCTATTCTGAAACGTATATATGAGCAGATGCCTGATCCTAAGTGGGTCGTCGCCATGGGAGCCTGTGCGAGTTCCGGCGGGATATATGACAACTACTGCACCGTCCAGGGTATCGATACCATCATTCCTGTGGACGTATTTATCTCAGGCTGTCCACCTCGACCGGAAGCTGTGCTGGATGCTTTGATTGATATCCAGGACCAGATTAAAGGCGAAAGCGTGCTAAAAGATCGCCATAAAGACTTTAAAGGGATTTTCGACTGATATGAATGCGACGGCTTTAGAAAAAATCCAAGCCGCGTTTCCAGAGGCGACCTGCAAAGTTGTTCTGGATTCAGTGGTTGTTGATGTTCAGCCTGAAAACCTGGAGAGCACTCTTTCCCGGCTAAAGAACGAACCTGCTTTTGACTGCGGACTGATGGTTGATGTCACCGCAATAGATTATCTCGATTATCCGCAAGCACAAGATGTCAGATTCTACGTAGTCTATACCTTACGCAACTGGGAAGAAAATATCCTCGTTCAAGTACGTGTTCCGGTGAATGATCCAGAAACAGGGATACCCACTGCCACCCATCTCTGGAGAGCTGCTCTTTTTGGCGAAAGGGAAGTATATGACCAGTATGGTATTCATTTTCAGGGTCATCCTGATCTGAGAAGGATACTCAATCACTGGCAATTCGAGGGACATCCACTTCGCAAAGATTATCCCATCGACAAACGCCAGGTATGCCTTGAGAGCGATAGTCTGGAAAAAGAAATTCGCGCCAGACTTGCTAAGAAAGGCGTTGATGAAGAGATGATGGAGGACATCAACACGCAAGTTATGTTCCTCAACATCGGTCCTTCTCATTCGGCAACTCATGGGGCCATTAGAATCCTTACTGCGCTGGACGGAGAGACCATTGTTGCCAACGTCAACGAAGTTGGCTATCTCCATAGAGGATTTGAAAAAACCGCAGAGGCAAGAACCTACAATCAGATTGTTCCGCTCACGGACCGACTCAACTATTGCTCCTCCATGATGAATAACATCGCCTATGCCAAGGCGGTTGAGTCATGGCTGGGGGTTGAAATTACCGAGCGGGCCCAGTTCATGCGGGTGGTACTTTCCGAATTTTATCGGGTACTGGACCACTTGGTCTGTCTTGCCGCCGCCCTGGTCGACATGGGCGGACTGACAAATTACTGGTACCTCTATAATGAAAAAGAGGCCGCCTACGACCTTATCAGCCGCCTCACCGGAGCGCGCCTTACCAGTTCTTTCACTCGAATTGGCGGCATGTACCGCGATTTTTATGATGGCTGGGAAGAGGATCTTGAATTTCACCTTCGTGGTATTGAAAAAGGTATCGGTGATGCTATTATGCTGGTTGATACCAACCGTATCGTCCACGACCGAACCCAGGGAGTCTGTGTGGTCTCGGCTGAAACTGCGCTCAGTTACGGCTTTACCGGCCCCGTCCTTCGGGCAAGCGGCGTACCCTTTGACCTGCGTAAAGATGCACCCTACTACAACTACGAGTCTTTCGACTTCGAGGTCCCGGTTGGCTCTAACGGAGATGTTTACGACCGTTTCATGATTCGTTTTTATGAAATGGCTGAGTCCATCAAAATCATACGACAGGCAATGAAACACATTCCTGAAGGACCGGTCAATGTAAAGGACTCCCAGATATCTCTGCCGCCAAAAGATCAAGTCTACAGCAATATTGAAGGCTTGGCCAACCACTTCAAACTGATTTTCGAAGGAGTTAAGACGCCTCCAGGTGAATGGTATGATTCCTATGAGGCCGCCAACGGTGAACTGGGTTTCCACTTTGTCTCGGACGGTTCCGGCACACCTTATAAGCTGAAAGTACGGCCACCGTGTTTCTATACCATGGGTGGTTTTCATAAAATGGTTGAGGGTAACATGATTGCAGACGCTATCATCAACCTGAGTTGCATTAATATAATCGGTGGGGAGCTGGACAGATGAGCGATCGTTCACAACTGATTTCGACAGGAACACCATTTCAGTTCGACAAGGAACGGGATGCGGAATTCGAGAGGCTTGTCAAGCGATATCCGACTAGAGAGTCGATGATTCTGCCTGCCCTTTGGCTGATACAGGAACAAGAGGGCTGGGTAAGTCAGGAGGCAATTGCCTATGCAGCGGATCGCATTGGGACCTTTGCCACCAAGGTATATGAGGCTGCCACCTTCTACACAATGTACCATCTCCATCCGATGGGCAAAAATCATATCTGTGTCTGTCGTACTCTTTCCTGCTGGCTGCGAGGCAAACAGGAGATTGTCGATTACCTCAAAGACGAAATCGGAATAGAACCCGGCCAGATTAGCGAGGATGGCCAGTTCAGTCTGGAAGAGGTTGAGTGCTTAGGACACTGCGGTACCGCCCCGGTTGTTCAGGTCAATGGCGAATTCCACGAAAACATGGACGTGGATAAGCTGAAATCGCTGCTGGCCACAATGAAATAAGGAGGCGTACGGATATGGAAGTTAAAATACTGAGTGCCAAGTTCGATATTAAAGACGCCCACAAAATTAAAGTTGCCAAGAAACACGGTGCTTATTCCACCTTGGAAAAAGTCTTTTCAATGCAGCCCGAAGAGGTCATTGAGGTGGTGAAAAACAGTGGCCTTCGTGGAAGAGGCGGAGCAGGTTTTCCGGCTGGTGTAAAATGGGGCTTTTTACCAAAAGGTACCGGCAAGCCTGTATATCTTGCTGTCAACTCCGATGAATCGGAGCCGGCCACATTTAAAGATCGGTATATCCTGGTTAAAGACCCTCACATGATGATTGAAGGTATCATCATCTGTAGCTATGCCATCGGCTCCCATGAGACATACATTTACATCCGTGGTGAATATACCACCCAGGTCAAAGCACTCCAGGCTGCAATAGATGAAGCCTATGAGGCTGGTTATCTTGGTGATAAGGTTGCCGGGCATGATTTCAAGCTCAACGTCACAGTTCACCGTGGTGCTGGCGCTTATGTCTGCGGGGAGGAAACGGCCTTACTTGAATCCATTGAGGGAAGAAAGGGTCAGCCACGAAGCAAGCCGCCATTTCCCGCGGTTGCAGGCCTGTATGGTTGTCCAACAATCATAAATAACGTTCAAAGTATCGCATCGCTGCCATTTATCCTGGAAAAGGGAGCGGATGCCTATAAAGCATACGGTACCGAAAAGAGTTCCGGCACACATCTTTTTGGGATTTCCGGTCACGTTGAAAAACCAGGCATGTACGAATTACCGCTTGGCTTACCCCTTCTTGAGGTACTTGACAAGGTAGCCGGCGGAGTCTGGAAGGGCAGAAAACTTAAAGGAGTCATTCCAGGCGGAAGTTCTACTCCTGTACTGCTTCCTGAAGAAGCAAAGACAGTTACCCTTGATTACGAGTCAATGGCTGAGCACAAAACTATGTTTGGCTCCGGTGGAATCGTGGTCCTTGACGAAACCGTCGACATGGTGGAGCTGGTTAAAAACCTCATTGATTTCTACCACCATGAATCCTGTGGGCAATGTACTCCCTGCCGCGAGGGTCTCGGCTGGATGTTAAAGATTATCAAAAAAATACTCCGCGGTGAGGGCAGTATGGATGATGTAAATCTGCTGCGGGAGCTTTGCGATAATATTGAGATGAAGACAGTGTGTGTTTTGTCGGCTGCCTGCACCATGCCGGTGCGCAGTTATCTGGATAAGTTCAGGCACGAGTTTGAGGCGTATGTGACAGAGAACGATTCTTCAGCAGTAGAAGCGAAATAGGAATAAGGCACCCCCATGGCTGACAAGATTAAACTTTTTGTAAACGGAGTCGAGGTCGAGGTCGAATCAGGTAAAAACCTGATCGACGCAATCGGTGCTGTCGGTATCGAAATTCCTCACTTATGTTACCACCCTGCCCTCGGCGCCGATGGCAACTGCCGAATGTGTCTGGTCGGCATTGAAGACGGCAGGCCGCCACTAGTACCGGCGTGTAAAACACCCGCTCAGGAAGGTATGAAGGTGTTGCTTGACGCAGAACATATCAAAAAAATACAGCACGATGTACTGGAATTTGAATTAATTAATCATCCCATTGATTGCCCTGTCTGTGACCAGGCTGGGGAATGTAAGCTCCAGGACTACTATATGTCATACGATCAGGCCGACAGTCGGATGACTGTACCCCAGGTCACCAAGGGCAAGAAGATGGACTTTGGTGGTGGAGTGGTCCACGACCAGGAACGTTGCGTGCTCTGCGGTCGATGTGTAAGATTCTGCCGGGAGATCACCAATACTGGCGAACTCGGGATAATTAACAGAACCGATGCTGCCCGTGTTAATTTTTTCCCAGGAAGGCCTCTTTCCAATCGATACGCTCTCAATGTCGTTGATCTCTGTCCCGTTGGCGCCATGACCAGCTCCGATTTCCGTTTCAAACAGCGTGTCTGGTTTATGAAAAAAG
The DNA here is from genome assembly GCA_013139415.1 of Desulforhopalus sp. Classification (GTDB taxonomy): domain Bacteria; phylum Desulfobacterota; class Desulfobulbia; order Desulfobulbales; family Desulfocapsaceae; genus Desulforhopalus_A. The sequence goes on along the minus strand of WTAT01000083.1, from coordinate 10,928 downwards.
CGCTGGGAATCTGTCATGGTTGCTCAAAAGGCTGCAACATCACAATTGACCACAACAGGGAAAAATATAAGGACGATGTTATATACCGTTATCGACCCGTATTTAATGAACAGGTTAACGGTTATTTTATGTGTGATGAAGGTCGATTGAGCTATAAAAATGAGAATGAAGGACGTCTGTTAGAGGCAAGGCTTTCTGGCAAGGGTCGATCAATAAAAGATGTCCTCGCTGCCTGTACCAAAGAGATCGAACGTGCAGATAAAATTGTAATTGTGCTTTCACCAAACTGTTCCCTTGAACAGATGGTTACCGTGAAAGCTCTCTCAGAAAAACTGGGCGCATCTCTCTCCGGATATAGTGAGGGATACCTTAAAAAAGGTGATGGGGACGATTACCTGATACAAGATGACAAAGCTGCCAACCGCGCTGGTCTCGTTCTCTTAGGCATCGATTGCTCCAAAGACGGTTTTGAAACCGCGGTGCAAGAGTCAAGTCTGTTGATTAATTTCAACAATGACCTCATCCTTTCCAGTAAAGACAGCGATCTAAAAAAACTCCTTAAAGAAACCAAAATCGTAGCCCTTGCCACCCACGACAATCAATGCACTGGCATGGCCGACATGGCAATTCCAGTTGCATCCTACAGTGAATACACTGGTACAGTTATCAACTGTGACAACATCCTGCAGCGTTTTGGCAAGGCAATAACCAAGAACGAAGATCTCGCAGATATCTGCGAAATTGCCTGCCAGCTTGGCAGCCCTTTACAGAGCGACGAGCAGCGATTTTCTGAATTACAGCAAATCATTAGCGCACTGGGGGAGTTTGAACCTGATAAAATCCCGGCGGAGGGATTGAACTTAAACGATAGCGAGGCTGCCAATGTCACTGCTTGATTATTTAATGATTGCCATTCGTGTTGCCTTCAGCGCCTTTGTCCCGCTCTGTTTCGTAGCTGTATGTGTATGGATGGAACGTAGGGGAGCTGGTTACTTCCAGGATCGCTCTGGCCCGAACCGTGCTGGTATCTTTGGATTCAGGGCTGCAGGACTGGTACAAAACCTGGCTGATGGTCTTAAGCTTGCGTTCAAGGAAGATATTATTTCGGACCATATTAAGCATAAATTCTTCTTTGTTATTGCACCAATTATTGTTTTTTTTACAGCTATTGTCTCGTTTGCTGTTGTTCCCTATGCAGACACCCTGGTCCTGGGTGGGAAAAGCTATATAATGCAGGGTATTCCTGTTGATTTAGGTATTCTCTGGTTCCTGGCCCTTGCTGGTTTCGCCGTATACGGCATTATTCTCGCCGGCTGGTCGTCCTCTAATAAATACGGGATACTTGGCAGCCTTCGTTCTGCAGCCCAGGTAATCAGCTACGAAATCCCCATGGGTCTGGCGATTGTCAGTCTTCTCGTTGTCTACGGTACCGTTAACCTCAACGAAATGGCTCAATTTCAAGGCAAGCTGCTGTTTGGTTTCATCCCCATGTGGGGGGCACTTCTTCAGCCTCTTGGCATGGTCATTTTTATCGTTGCTGCTTTTGCCGAATGTAATAGAACACCGTTTGATCTAGCCGAAGGTGAAAGTGAAATTGTCGCCGGGTTCCATGTAGAATACAGCGCCATGAAATTTGCCGTCTTCTTCATGGGTGAATATGTGGCCATGTTCGCCTCAAGTGCAATAATCGTCACCCTCTTTTTTGGTGGATATCAGATTCCATTTCTTTCCACCGATACTCTCATAAATTTTGCAAAACCTGTAGCTTTTCTCCTGATGGCAGCTATTCCGGTTATTATGTACTTCTTTACCGGCTGGATAAAAAGAAGCAACGTCAGTCATTACCCCCGTGAAAATGATCCACGCGTATTTGAAGCAAACGTCTATATCAAATGTTTTTGGGGACTGACTGCGATCTTAGAGCTGATGCTGCTGGTCATACTGTTCAGTGCATCTGGCGGTTCTGCAGCCAGTGTCTTTGTGGCCCTGCTTCAGATATGCACGTTGCTGCTGAAAGTCACCATGATGATTTTTGTCTTTATCTGGGTACGCTGGACCTTACCCCGTTTTCGATATGACCAGCTACAAAAACTTGGATGGCAGATGCTCCTACCACTGGCTCTTCTGAACATCTTCATTACAAGCGCAGTTGTCGTGGCGTTGAGCTAACCCCGATGGACGGGATAAGGATCCGTAACGAAATCCTTAGAAATATATTAGTTATTTCGTAACGGTTCCTAAAGGAGGATGACATGGGTGCAAAAGTCAAAGTAATAGAACGGAAAGGTTCGAGTCTGCAGGAAAGACTCTACCTCATTGAAATTTTCAAAGGAATGGGCAGGACCTTCAGCCACTTGTGGAGAAACTTGCTCGACAATAGAAAACTGTATGTTCGTCACTATCCAGAGGTTGAACCGGAAATCCCGGCTCGCTGGCGGGGACGTCACCGACTGACCACCCACGAGGACCAATCGGTGAAATGCGTAGCCTGCTTTATGTGCCAGACCAACTGTCCAGCAAAGTGCATCATGATCGAGGCTGGAGAACGACTGGACGGCAAAGCGGAAAAAATGCCTGTTAAATTCGATATTGACCTGCTTGAGTGTATTTACTGCGGTTATTGTGTTGAAGCCTGTCCTGTGGATGCTATCCGCATGGATACCGGAATTTACTCTGTTACTGGCGACAATAGGGAATCATTCGTTCTTGGGCTCGAGGAGTTGTTAACAACCCCGGGTGCTTTTTCCGAAGAAGAATATAAGAAAGGGGGCGCTTGATATCATGTTTGCAGAGTGGTTATTTTTCGTGTTTTCAGTGCTGTCTGTTCTTGGCGCCTTAGGGCTGGTTTTGTTTCGCCACCCGATGAGTGGGGCGATGAGTCTGATAGTGACAATGATCTCACTGGCTGGACTGTATGCACTCTTATCAGCCAAATTGATTTTTGTCCTGCAGCTGATCGTTTATGCAGGGGCAATCATGTCCCTTATCATCTTCATCATTATGTTTCTTAATATTCAGACCGAAGACCTACCCGAGGAAAAAGGTAGATTTTACTACCTTCTCGGCGGGATAATCCTAATTATTCCCATCGCCTCATTCCTTATTAAGGTAGTCAAAAGTTTGCCTGGCAGTGAAACAACTATTGTCGGCAACGGCTTTGGTGGAGTGAAAGAGGTTGGGCTGGTTCTTTTTCAAGACTGGTTGCTGCCCTTTGAAATTGTTTCCATTCTCCTGCTCGTGTCTCTTGTGGGTGCGGTTGTACTTGCAGGTAAGAGGAGGTTGAGTAAATGATTCAGAATTATCTCATTCTAAGTGTCATTCTCTTTTGTTTAGGTATACTCGGTGTTGTTTCAAGACGGAATGTCTTCACGGTGTTCATGTCCATAGAGCTCATGCTCAATGCTGCGAATCTTGCCTTCATAACCTTTTCACGACTGCATGAGAGTATGGACGGTCATGTTCTTGCCATGATGGTAATGGCGGTCGCTGCAGCCGAGGCTGCGCTGGCTCTCGCGGTAGTTATACTACTTCATAAGCACAAGGGTAACCTGGATACCAACGTATTCAGCCTGTTAAAAGGGTGATTTCATGGAACATAATGCTACATATCTCGGCTTAATACCCCTGTTTCCGCTTATTGGAGCTCTGGTAATTGGGCTTTTGCACATGCTTACCTGTACCAAAAGCCCATTGTCGGAAAAACTCTATGCTGCTCTCGCTTGTGTCGGACCAGTACTTTCATTTTTCCTGGCCCTGGTGGTTTATTTCCATCTCAAGGGACTACCGGCTGAGGAGCGATTTCTAGCTCACAATGCCTATACCTGGTTTGCAGTTGGCGATTTGCATATCAACATGGGTTTTCTTGCAGATCCTCTCAGTTCCCTTATGTTACTGTTCGTTACCTTTATCGGCGCCTTAATACATATATATTCTATCGGATATATGGCCAATGATAAAAATTACGGGAAATTTTTCGCCTACATGAACCTCTTTCTCGGATCCATGCTGATCCTGGTATTAGGAAGTGGTCCTGTGGTTATGTTTGTTGGTTGGGAAGGTGTTGGACTCTGTTCCTACCTACTCATTAGCTTCTTTAGTGAAGACACTGACAATGTCCTCGCTGGTAACAAAGCGTTTATTGTCAACCGAATTGGTGATCTTGGATTTGTTCTGGGCATATCGGTTTTATTCTGGGCAATCGGAGCGAATGGTTTTGACTTTCTCGCCCTGAAAGCAAATGCTCACAGCCTTACTCCGGTTATTGGAATAACGGTTTGTCTGCTGCTCTTTGTTGGCGCCTGTGGAAAGTCGGCTCAGATTCCGCTGTATGTCTGGTTGCCGGATGCAATGGCCGGTCCAACCCCCGTCTCTGCGCTTATCCATGCAGCGACCATGGTTACCGCCGGTGTTTATATGGTAGCCCGTTTTAGTTTTATTTATGCTCACTTCCCAATCGCCGGCTCTGTGGTTGCCTGGGTGGGTATCCTGACCGCACTCCTGGCAGCAATTTTCGGCATGTTTCAAAAGGACATCAAGAAAATACTTGCCTATTCCACGGTCAGTCAGCTTGGTTATATGTTCGCCGCAGTCGGTGTCACCGCCTATTCGGCAGGTATCTTTCACGTCTTCACCCACGCCTTCTTCAAAGCGCTGCTTTTTCTTGGAGCAGGTTCCGTCATATATGCTCTCCATCATCAGCAGGATATATGGAAAATGGGTGGGCTGAAAGATAAACTTCCCAAGACTTACTGGACCATGATGATTGGCGCACTGGCCCTTGCCGGTGTCCCCCCATTTTCTGGATTTTTCAGTAAGGATGAGATTCTTTTTTCAGCATTGGCCAATGGCCACACTGCAATATGGTTTATAGGAGTCCTCGTTGCCGGAATGACCGCGTACTATACCTTCCGTATGATATTTCTGGTTTTCCACGGAGAACCCCGGGATAAGGAAGCCTTTGATCATGCCCATGAACCTCCTGCTGTGATGACTATTCCGCTCATCATTTTAGCCGTTGGCGCTGCATTTGCCGGTGTACTTAATCTTCCTGCCATCTTCGGCGGTTCGCTTAATGTTTCCCACTGGTTGGCACCGAGTCTTGTCGAGCATCACCCTCATGTGAGTATCTGGCTTGAGATCCTGGCAATTGTTTCTAGTGTTGCTGTCGTTGCAATTGGTATCTACATTGCCTACAAAAAATTCGGTGAAGGCGCTGAAGAGCCCGAGTTCACCGGGTTTGCTAAACTCGGCTATAACAAATTTTACGTCGACGAGATTTACAACGCAGTTTTTGTCCAGACCTACAAAGGTTTTGGTTCGCTTATCAGCAGGTTCCTCGAACCAAAAGTTACAGATTGTCACGTAAAGTTTTCCACTTGGCTGTACCAGAAAGCAGGAACTGCTTTCAAGGCTTTACAGGTTGGCTATGTTCGGATTTATGCAATTTATATGGTTATAGGACTGAGTCTTATGAGCCTCTTCCTATCTCAAACGATCAACTAGGTAAGGTGTAAGAATGTTTGAATATGCCCTTTCAGTCATGATCTTTTTGCCAATCCTCGCCGGAATGGCAATGTTCCTCTTTCCCATCAGCAGGGGGACATCCCGAATCGCAGGATTGATCGTTTCCCTGGTTATCCTACTCATGGGTATCGAAATGTTCCTTGGCTTTAGCGGAACAGGTGGTATGGAGTACCTTGAGAACCGCCCCTGGGTCGAATCTCTTGGCATCAGCTATGGCCTTGGTGTAGACGGGATAAGTCTTCTCGTTCTTATGACGGGAGCAGTATTGTTCCCCATGGTTTTCTCCATCTTTGCTACCCAGACAAAAGGTTTCTACGCAAATCTGTTGGTTGCACAAGGTGCAATGATAGGCGCTATTTGTGCGACAGACCTGGTACTTTTTTATATTTTCTGGGAAATAATGTTGCTGCCAATCTTTTTCATGATTGGTATTTATGGCGGTCCGAAACGATTGCCAGCGACCCTGAAGGTAACCATATACACTATCGCCGGCTCATTACTTATGCTTGTCGCCATAGTATATGTTGGAGTTTCCTACCACAACCAGTTTGGTAAATGGACCTTTGATATTGTTCAACTCGCAGCTCTTGATCTCGGTGGCGGATTTGCGATCATGGCATTTCTCATGTTCATGGTTGCTTTTGCTATCAAGATTCCACTTTTTCCTTTCCATACGTGGTTACCAGACGCCTATACCGAAGCACCTACCTCTGCTACTTTTGTGCTCTCTGCAATAATGGCTAAGATTGGTGTCTACGGTGTCATTCGTTTTGTGATTCCTGTTTTTGAGATCGAATTTGCCAGGTTTGCTCTTCTGCTTTCATTTGCTGGAGTTATTGGCATGATGTACTGCGGTCTCGCCGCCATTGCACAGAAAGACATGAAGAGAATGCTGGCATTTTCTTCTGCCTCACATATGGGTATTATAGCACTTGGCGTCTTTTGTATGAACGTTCAGGCTCTCACTGGAAGTCTCTTTCAGATAGCTGCTCATGCCACCAGTACCGGCGTACTCTTTCTTTTTGTCGGCCTGATGGAGGAAAGGATGGGAACCAGGGAAATCGGTGATTTAGGTGGCATTGCTTATCGTGCACCTATATTTGCAACCTTTTTTGCAATTGCCATGCTTGCTTCCGTTGGTTTACCAGGCACTAGTGGTTTTATTGGTGAATTCCTCATCATCCTGGGTGCTATTAAGTTCAATGGTTTTATTGGCTTTCTTGCAGCAACTTCCCTCATTATTGGTGTTTGCTATATGCTCTGGATGTTTCAGAGAGTTTTCTTCGAGAAGACTAATGATCGTACCATGGAATTTGCAGATCTTAAGGTCACTGAGGTTCTCACTTTTCTGCCTGTTATTGTGCTTATTATTGCCATGGGTATTTTTCCCCAGACTTTTATTAAAAAAATCGAACCGGCTGCTCAGCTACAAGTTGCAAAAGTCTTTGCAATGACTCAGAGCCAAGTTGCCGAAACAACAGTCCCGACTCCTGGACACAACAACCATAAGAATTAAGGCAGGGTAACCACTATGCATGATTTTTTGTCCTTCCTCCCTCTTCTCATCATCTGTGCAGGTGCTATTCTGTTGATGCTTCTCTCCGCTTTTGAGAAGATCCAGGTAGAGATAGCCTCTTTCGTTTGCATGGGATTCTTTGGTGCTGCTTTTTTCGCACAATTAATCGTCGGTTGCGGCCCGGAGACAGTGCTTTTTGCCAAGGTATTTAACGGAATGCTGGTTTCCAGTAATTTCACCATGGTGGCCGGACTCATCATTCTTGGATGTGGATTTTTCACAGCAATGAGCGCCAATAGCTATTTTAAGGTAAATCTCTTCTGCACCCTTGAGTTCTACAGCATCATGATGTTTGCTGCCTGTGGCATGCTGCTTTTGACCATGGCGCAGGAACTTATATCTGCTTTCATTGCTTTGGAAATTATGTCTTTATCCATCTATATTCTTGTTGGATATGATCGGGCTAATGTCACAGCAACAGAGGCTATTCTCAAGTATCTCATTCTTGGAGCTTTTGCTGGAGCCTTTTTCACCATGGGAACCGCCCTTATTTATGGTGGCGCCAGTACGACAAAATTCGCGGGAATCGCCGCATTTATCAGTGCTAATTCTGCTTCTAATGCTTTGCTTATAGCGGGTGCCTTTCTTGTTTTTGTGGCATTTCTCTTCAAAGTTGCAGCCTTCCCGTTTCACGCATGGGTTATTGATGTCTACGACGGTGCTCCCGCACCTGTGACCGGTTTTATGGCAACAGCCCTCAAAACTGCAGTCTTTGTTGTTTTTGCCAACTTTCTTGCGCTGAGTGTTGATCTACATAGTGGCTGGATAACCTTTCTCTTCTATGTTTCTGTTTTTACAATGTTTGGCGGCAATCTTATCGCCATTGGTCAGAGCAATCTCAAACGCATGCTCGCTGCCTCAGGTATCGTTCATTCAGGTTATCTACTCATTGGTCTTGTAGCCATCAGTGCCGATCATTTTACAGGCAGTGTCATAGGCTATTATCTTGCAGCCTATGCAGTTGGTACACTTGGTATCTTTGCCGCCCTTTCTTACCTTGGTGGAGAGGGTGAAAAACGTGCATCCTTTGACGATTTTAAAGGTTTGGCAAAGATTCGACCTTATTCAGCTGCAGCTATTACTGTCTTCCTCCTTTCCATGGCAGGTATACCTCCCACGGCCGGGTTTATGGGGAAATTTTATATTATCACTAGTGCTGTTTCAGCTGGACAAACTGCTCTCGCCGTACTCGGTGTAGTAAGTAGCATCCTTTCAATGTGGTATTATCTGCGACTCATAATTAATATGTATTTCCATGATGCTGAGGACAGCTTTGAGATTATGGGTTCACCATTTGCTCTCGCTGGTACCTTTGCTCTGGTAGTCTGCGTATTCGCCATAGGCCTTTATCCAATTGTTATTTAGTACCTTACAGATTATTTTCATTTATAAAAAACAGTGTAACTATTCAGTACAGCATTACTCAAATTTTTGCTGACTGATCTAAACGTGGAGTCTGCGATATGAAAGTAAAAGATATACTGGTGGCCAAAGGAAGTCGGGTAGTCACTGTTGAGAAGAATAGTTCTGTTATCGATGCCATGTCGATCTTTTCCGCAAATCGGGTTGGCTCTTTGCTCGTTATGGATAAAGACAATAATATCCTTGGAATTATCGGTGCCCGTGACGTCCTCATGGCTGTAATTAACCACCTTGATGATATCAAAACGGTCACAGTTGAAAAAATAATGACCACCAACCTTATCGTCGGGACTCTTGACGATAGCATCGATTATATTCTAGCGGTGATGACTGAAAACAGAGTACGTCACATCCCCATTCTTGATGGTAAAGAATTAAAAGGTATCGTTTCCATTGGTGATGTTGTTAAATCACAGCTCAAAGAAAAGGATGTAGAGAACAAGTATCTAAAAGATTATATAGCTGACAAATATCCCGGTTGATCTTGAACACCTTTCAGGATTGATCGTTCAACCCAATGCTAACACCCCACAATGGGGTATTGAACTGAATGACTGGATTTCAGGACTAAGGCACTAATATTTCATTGTTAGCAGAATGTAGTACTTGTTATCTTAGAACCCAAAAAAGCTTTCTTCCGGATAGTCCGGAAGGAAGCTTTTTTTTTATCAGGATCGTGCTGCCCCTTGTTCCCGGAGGCTCTGCAATGGTCCTCCGGTTGATCCTAGATCAGACCCATCAACATTGCTTTTTACTGTCAAAATATTTCCTGGTTTCTGCCACAACAACCGGAGTAAGAAATAGCAGACCGATAAGGTTAGGAATCGCCATCAATACGTTTAAGGTATCGGAAATGTTCCATACTAGACTGAGTTTGGCCACCGCACCAACTCCAACAAAACATACAAAAACGATACGGTAGGGCAATGCTGCTTTCACTCCAAAAAGATATTCAATTGACTTTTCACCGTAATAACACCAACCGAGATTACACTTCATTCATTATCATGTTTTCATGAAGCCTTACATATTATTATTTACATTTTTGTAACACCTGCCCCACAAGACAGAAAGGTCAATTGCAGATAAGCACCTGTATCTCCAGTTAAAGATTGGTTCGAACAATAATTTTGTTTGTAAAATAGCTTATCTTTGCTAACTTGTCCCAAATGAATCCAAAACCGGCTAGACGAGCTAGTCGATCCGGCCTTAACCCTGTCCTGCCCACAAAAATTAACCGTTGCCTGTAGCCTGGACTGTTTTACCCAACTGGTCGAAGGGTATCTTTCCACAAACAGCTCATCTTTTACCGATGCGCTGGCCCTTGACGGTATCAGGGCTATCCACAGATCATTACGCGTGGTATGTGCTGATGGCAGTAATCTTCCAGCCAGAATTGACCTCTCCTACGCTGCCCTGCTCTCTGGAATTGTTTTAACCAATAGTGGGCTCGGCACTGTGCACGGTTTTGCATCTGTGATAGGCGGTCTTTTTGCCATCCCTCACGGGGTTGTCTGCGGGACGCTTATGGCTCCGGCAAATGCTCTCACCCTGAGAAGTCTTCGAGCAAATGCTAGTGGTCATCCTGCACTCACCAAATACACAAAGCTAGGCAAAATATTTTCTGACCAAGAACACAGTACCGATGCCTGGTACCAAGATTATTTCATCGAAGAGCTGGAACGTCTTGCCATGGAATTAGACGTTCCAAAACTCAGTGAGTATGGCGTGAGGACCACCGACATTAAAAACATTGTGGACAAAACAGGTAATAAATACAACCCGGCCCAACTGATCAAAGAAGAATTGGCCAACATTCTTCACTGCAGAATCAGTTGATGAGTTTCTTAATAACTTGAGATGATCTTCTGTTTTTTTACCAGAAAATCATCTCGTGCAGGGACTTAGACATCTCAGGAATGGCCTAAAACTTATAAGCAAATGCCAGTTGATGCATATTGAGGCTGGCATTATGATCGTAGATACCTGCGTTGGACTGGTGATAGTAGACATATTCCAGCCCCCAGTGTTCACCTAACACAAACTGAACCCCAAGCTTGGAGGAGAGTAAAAAGGCGCCACCAAGATCATGGTCATCAAACTCGGTTTCCCCTGCCATAAAGCCGGCACCAAAACCAATTATGAAATTGACCATCTTATGAGGACTGAGAATCACCTGGGGCATAAGAGAGAACCTGCCCGTCCCGGTATGGCCGGATCCCGATTCCCTGAGCAGGGCTGCACTCAATTCTAAGTCAGTTGTAACATTCCAGGTTTCTCCAAGACTTGTCTTATAGGGAAGTGGCTGCCGCCAAAAAATTTCATATTGCTCCAGATCCTTGTTATCTTTAAACTGCGTCCCATATCCAACTCCTACCTGAGTTGACATCTCCGCAAATGATGAGGC
>WTAT01000396.1 GCA_013139415.1 Desulforhopalus sp. | reverse complement strand
AAAGCACTTTGCATGAAAGCAGCTCCGGGTATTGTGCTTTGATAGCCTTGGCAAGTTTGTAGTTATGCCAACTACTGGCAGGGTGGGAAATTTCACAGGAAAGAACAGGCGTTTTGAGTGGAATAGGTTTGATATTTTCACAAATATCATTCCAGTTGTATTTGTTGAGATCAACGCCACTTACAATATTTTCAGCAAAGGCAACTGACCCGGACATAACCATCACTATTGCAAGAACAATTATTCTAATGGACATCTTCACCCCCTCTTCTTTTCACGTGTATATTGCCCTGATCTTCCAGGTTTAAAGCGTCAACTCCGAGCTGTAATTCAATGGCGAGAAGATCAATAATCATCTGCTCGTTTTGCATCATGGCTTGTTCCACCAGTAACCCTGCGGTGATTGTGGCTATATGTTTATCCGTCCCCTTGTCGCTGATCTGCCCGGCAAGAGCTTTGATATTTGCCTGACGCGCTACCACAGCATCGTGCAGATTGTTTATCTTTGTGATGTTGGTATGGATGAAACTCGACCTTTTTTCATACACCTCTCTTGCTGGTGTTACCGCACTACCCCATATTGATGCGGATGTTACGGCTGGTATTTCCATTGACTTAGTGGTGGATTGCAGCAAACCTGCCGACCCGAGAGAAATCAGCAACTCGTCAGAATTCAGATGATTCAAAAGAAAATTTATATCCACATTCTGGGACCATTCAGCATGTGCGGAATCCAGAAGATTGTATTGTTGCTTGAGTTTGTTGTAGGTATTTACAGCCTCCTCAAGCTCCAAACCTTGGGTGATTGTGCTCTTTAGCGCTTCAACCAGGGCGGCACTGTCAATGACAGGAATACCGGATGCAAAGGAGTTGCTGATACCGCCGGTAAACAGGGTGATTAAAAAGCACAGCCGAATAATTAGTTTCATTGTTTAAACCCCTTGCGATAATAGTAGTCTTTCTATCCAATCTTTCGGCAGTGTTCCGTTTTCATCTGCCATTGAATCAACAAGCGTTGTGTTTGCAGTTGTTCCAGACAATATTGTCAGGACATCTGTTGACTTATGCAGCGGCATGGAACATTGAGCGGACTCTCCCCCCTCCCCTCCATGCTTGACCATCATTAACCGTGACTCTTTTGTGATGGTTGAAAATATATCCCACTCTGCTTCTGTCAGTTTTAGACCTTTCTGATACTCTTCCCGGTTTGCGTACTCGTTTGACAGTAAAATTTTAGTCGGTGTTTGTTCCATGATCGAACAAGCGATTTTGGAGTTGAGGGCATGAGAAGGACTTTGGGTAGCAGCGATAAGGATCCCGTTTTTTTTTCGGATAACCTTTAGTTCGTTGTCTACCCACTCTGCAAAGTACGAGTCACTGAGTGCTTTTGAAAATTCGTCGAGGAAAATAGCAATAGGGTTACCGTCAATGAGTGGCTTGATCCGATAGAACATATAGGACATTATGGGGGTTCTAATGTCGTCGTTATCAAGGAAGTCCGTAATGTCTATTCCGTTGATCCCGGTGAACGAAAAATTGTCCTTTTCATTATCAAAAACCCATCCAAAGCGGCCACCCTCAAACCACTCTGATAGCCTAACCGCCAGACTGTCAGAGCCAGTATCCAAAAACGTTTTAAGCGAGGATAAGCGAGGGTTTTCTATGTTCTGGTAGACTGACCCTATAGCGTCGTGGAGCTCTAGCTTTTCGTTGGCTGTCAAACCGCCAGCCATTAAGCTAATAAGACCGGTGAGGTAGACCATGTTTTCAGTGTTGAAGGGCAAACTGAGGGGATTAAAACCTGTTGGTTGACCCATTTGTATGTCGTGGTACTTCCCACCTAAGGCCAAAATAGCCAGCTTTGCACCCTTGTCTTTGTCAAAAAATACTGTCCTGAAGCCCTTTCTTTGCAACATTCCGAGCATCATATTCATAAGAACGGTCTTACCCGATCCCGTTTGACCCAGGATTAAACAACTGCCGGTGTCCCCGTCGTGTGTGGTGAGCCAGTATATTGAGTTGTGTATTGTGATCAGGGGCAAAAGAGCCTGGCCCCAATGGTGACCGTGTTGTTCCCCGGTTGGTTCGTTATACATCGGGAAGAAACTTGCATAATTCAGGCTCGATATCGGGCTCGGTCTGGTTCTGTATTCATAGGTTAGGGGTTGTTGGCTTATGTATTGACCTTCCAGGCCAATATCCTCCCGAACAATGGTTGCGTCGGTTTCTTCCAGAGCAGAGATTGCAAGGGAAATATTTTTAACTAACTTGCTTCGATTGTTCGAAAAAACGACAAATGCGGCGTTATGTTCCCCCAGGACAATACGCCCTGATGTTAAATCGTCCAAAGCTTGCTCAAGATCGTTGGTCTGTGAGACCGCATCATCTTGCGTTGAACTTAATCTGTTCCGCTGCCGTTTTATCTGCTCTTTGGCGGTGTGCCGGTGGAGAACACAAAAGGACTGGGTGAAGTTAAACTCAAAAGGCAAACTGTTGATCCCCAGCATCATGTCTGGCCGAGTTGTCTCTTGATATTCTTTCAGAGATAAAACTGCAGCAAAGGTTGTTGCGTCCTGGTGGCGAATCTCGACCGTTTCACTCCCAAAAAGTAATCTACGGTTATATATAAGGTTCGATAGGGCAACCCTTCTTACCGGCACCCTTTGTGGCTTGCCATAGAGGAGATCACTGTAAAATGCACCAATCAAAGAGGTCTTTTCCTCTTCATCAACCCCGAGCAGAGTCGGTGAATATTCACTGAGGTTTGCCAGCACGACATCACACTTATCGCGAAATTCTGACAAAGATTCGCCAATCATTGCTTTGAAAAGGGAACTGTCTTTTTTCCGAAAGAGAGACGTTGCCGCGTTTTGAGGAAAAACCCTGCAACCAATGGCGAGATAATAATGATTTTCCAGAAGTGTTCTGTCTATGTTTTTAAGGTACTCCTGGGCCAAATGTATGGAGT
>WTAT01000364.1 GCA_013139415.1 Desulforhopalus sp. | reverse complement strand
GGTCTCAATCAAAGAGTTCGCCTTGAAATCGTCTGTTTTAAAACCTGACTCTGGAGAATTGTATTCAATCACTGCACAGAGCATGATGTGTTACGACATATTTGCCACGTGTTAATTTTTGCGAAGGTGGTATCCAAACTTTACTCATGGGGATGATAGTCAAAGGAAAGCGGCATAACTCCCGGTTTTTTTTCACTCTCCCTGTTTCCAGCAAACTTGTTGAAATATCAGTACAGGTACCACGCTGTTGTATTGCTATTTTGGCCGGCGTTGTCATATAATCAATCAAGACTAATTTAGATTTGACTGGCACAAGATAAAGCCAAACCTGTCGGAAGGCAGGGACGGAAAGCTACGGGTCTTAGATGATAGCCGAGCTGCCTTGGAAAAAGGTAGCTCGGCTTTTTTTATTATTTATTCGAGGGCAATCTATAGTCCTCAGGGGTACTCCATGCCTGGATTTAAAAATAGATTAAGGGGCTATCCACTTAACGCAAGTAGCCCCTACATCTTTTGATCTCCATCAACGAATTATCGCACGATATTGACAGGTGTTGCATAGACGGTTCCATGAGCATATAGTAGAGCATTCTCTGTGGCAGAGAGGCCCGTCAAGTGAATCATAGATTTTTACAAGATATTACTCTGTATACCTACAATAGGTTTATGAGTTTTTCCATATCTCAAGACGCTACCTACATGTGGTAGTTGCTTGCGTTAAGTGGATAGCCCATATAGATTATAAATATAAGTTTGCAGGTGTGAAGTCGGTTAGAAAAAGTGGACACCAAAAAGCTGGATGAGCAATTGAAAATTTGGATATGGAAGCAAGGTTGCCCCTCAGACAGGCGGCATAACATGTCTTATAAAAAGTTGGCCACTATCGCACGGATGAGGTCATTGGGCCATAATGTAACCACAGGCTCGCTGATACTCTGAAGATTATATTTTTTTGAGGCAACAGAGACCCTGAGGAATTTCAATGCAGAATTTAACTGCAACAACCACATATTCCTAAATGACTGACAAAGATGATTTTAAAAGCATGCTTGATGGAGAAGAATTGTCAAATGATCACAGCTATAACGAATATCCAAACACGAGACGGAAATCGATCAGGTTCAGGGCCAAGGGCATAGTCGTGGTGTCATGCTTTGAGGAATCGGTTGTAACAAATTTATATGACATTGCAGCAGGCGGAGTGTCATTTCTGCCCACCAATGAGAAGGATATAACCGAAAGTGAATTCAATATGGATATTCTCATTTTTGACGGTGAGACGGACTTTGAACATTTCATCAGTCAGGTCAAAGGGCGGGTTAAATCGAAGCAGTTGGTAACCCATTCCGAAAGTAATGTACTGGTTTGGCGATTCGGTGCGGAGTTTTGTAATTTTGACAGCGTACGTCAACGTATGTTGGAAAAATATTGCAGCTTGGTATTCGGCAGATGTTAGTTCCCTCGTTTTCTCGGTAAACGTTTGCCCAAAACTATGAGGTAGCTTGAAAAATTAGAATTTTTCAAGGAGGCCTGTGCTCATAAGTGGCAGGAAAAGTAGTATTAACTTTTAATTTGACAGGAGTCTGAGCAATGCCAGAAGGAAAAATAAAGTGGTTTAATGATGCAAAAGGTTATGGTTTTATTGAACAAGATGGGGGAAATGACGTTTTTGTGCACCATTCTGCAATTCAGGGAGTTGGCTTCAAATCCCTCACAGAAGGTGAGCGTGTTAGTTTTGAAATTATCACCGGCCAGAAAGGTCCGGCTGCAGATCAAGTAGTAAAGCTTTGAAAAAGCAGCCGCTGATTTGCCCGTTGACAATGCTGTGAAAAAAAATCAGCGGCTGTCCATCTCTGTAGTCGTCGTTTGCCTTCAAACGCCGACGGATGCTGTAAGGTACCTTGAATAAGGTATGTAATCCGCACTGTAAACTTTCTTGTCACAATGAGGTCAAGAAATGCGCAACAAGACTGTCCTGCTGGTTGATGATGAGCAACCTATTTTACAATCTCTCGGCAATTATCTGGAGAGAAAATCATTTTATGTAAAACCTGCAATAAGCGGTGAAGATGCTTTAGCGGAATTCCGTTCCACCACGTCCTTCGATCTGGTGATAACCGATCTGGTAATGGCTGGAATCAGCGGGCTTGAGGTCTTAAAAGAGATTAAAAAAACTAATCATGAAACTGGTGTCTTCATCCTCACGGGCCATGGCAATATGTCACTGGCGATAGAAGCACTTCGTTCAGGTGCCGACGATTTCCTTCTCAAACCATGTGATGCAGATGAGCTCATCTTCAAGATGAAAAGTTTCTTTGAAAAACAGGAAGCGCTGAGAAAAATTCCTGCCGATATGTATGTATTGCAAAAGAATCAGAGATGACAGCGGGCGAGAACCCGGAACAGGAACATGGGTGCGGATAGAAAAGTACCTCTGCCAAAAAAGTGGTGCAAACTTGAGCCATGGCTGCTGCCCGGAATGTTTTGAGATGCATATAGATGAGTCTGTTGATTTACATGCATCG
>WTAT01000007.1 GCA_013139415.1 Desulforhopalus sp. | reverse complement strand
AGGACAGGATTTCTCCTCTCAGCATTCAGAAGAAGAATATTCTGAATAGACTGGAGACAGTTAACGCTTCTAAGAAAGTGGTGGATGTCTCAGTAAAAGAAATTCGCTCAATAATTGAACATCTTTCGGAGGAAATTGTAAATGCTGACCGAAATATTATCAAATCAACAGTACATTCTATAGTAGACGAAGTAGTGGTATGGCCAAGACAGGCAAACAAACAGAGAGTTCTCGAAGTAAAGGGGAGTTATCTCCCCCTTACCCGAGTAAACTTGGTGACCCCAAGGGGACTCGAACCCCTGTTACCGGCGTGAGAGGCCAGTGTCCTAGGCCACTAGACGATGGGGCCCAATGGTGTTGATTTTATAACTGACCCCGCGGAGCTTGTCAATACTTTGTTAGCGGGAAAAAAATTATTGTTTCTTGTCTGTTGCTCGCTCCTGATTTCCACGGTTAAAGCGCCGGGTGGATTCTTTCATTTGTTGCGCTATTTCAGGGGTGAGGAATTCCGCAGCACAACGCCATCTCCAGTTTCCCTCGGCTATTCCTGGGCTATTCATTTTACAGTCGCCACCAAAACCCAGGATATCCTGGAGTGGGATCATGCTCAGCATACTGATGGATGATTGAGCCAAAAAAATTAAATCATGGTGACTGCCCCGCTGGTCATGGGGATCTCTATTGGCCGCCAGTTTGATACTCTCACGTTGTTTATTGTCGAGCTTATCGCTCAGAAACCAGCCGACAGTTGTATCGTTGTCATGGGTTCCGGTGTAAACAATACATTTTGGTGTCGTAAAGTTATGGGGGAGGAAGCTGTTGTTCGGATTGCCATCAAAGGCAAACTGCAGGATCTTCATTCCTGGAAAATCAAGTTCGTCGCGAAGCGCCTCCACCTCAGGGGTTATTATGCCCAAATCCTCGGCTACAATATTAAGAGGACCGAGTATGTCGGCTATTTTTGTAAAGAAATCCTTGCCTGGCCCTTTGAGCCATTCACCATCCATTGCGGTTTCGCATTCTTCTGGAATGGACCAGTAGGACTCGAACCCACGGAAGTGATCAATACGAGCCACGTCTACCAGAGTAAACAGGTGGGCCAACCTGTCAGACCACCATTTTATCAGTTTTTCCTGAACCGCTTTGCTGTCACTTTGCCAGTCATACAGAGGATTTCCCCATCGCTGACCGGTCTCACTGAAATAATCCGGGGGGACACCGGACACATGGGTTGGATGAAAGGTGTCACGGTTTAAGGTGAAAATTTCCTGATTGGCCCAGACATCGACACTATCATAGCTGACATAAATAGGCAGATCTCCAAAAAGTTGTATGCCTTTCTGGTTGGCATAACTGTGGAGAAGCTGCCATTGTCTGAAAAATTCAAATTGTTCGAAACGATAGTAGTTGATGCGTTCGACATGTTGTACAAAAAACTCCTGAAGAGCGATGTCAGTTCTGCTGGAGAGTTCACGTGGCCAGGAAAACCAACCAACATCACCGTAAACCTCTTTGGCAGCCATAAAAACTGCGTAATCATCGATCCAGGAATTTTTTGCTAAAAAGTCTGCATATTCAGGGAATCTGTCAGGATGGAAACTGTTGAACGCTTCCTTTAGCAATTCTTTCTTGTAGCCTTCAACTGTTTTATAGTCGGTAGAATAAGGTGAAAAACCAGGATGGTTCCGGAGGCTGGCAAAAGAGACAAGACCTTCCTCAAAAAGGAGTTCGGGCGACAGCATTAAAGAGGAGCCTGCAAAGGCCGAGCTACTCATGTAGGGGGAGTAATCAAAAGGGGGATGTATCGGACCTGTGGGCAAAAATTGCCAATAACTCTGGTCGCAATCGACAAGGAAATCTATAAAGCGGTAGCTTGAAGTTCCAATGTCACCGATACCGTACGGAGACGGCAAAGAGGTTATATGGGCGAGGACTCCACTGGATCGTCTGTTCATCATTATCATGTCACGAGAGGAAAAAGTTATCACGAATAAAAGGTGTAATTCGCTGGAGGCAAGAAAATAAAAGCGCTATCGTTCCTTGTAACTCGGCTTATCGATGCTATAATGTTAGCTCGTTATTCAAAAAAACTGAGTAAAATATTTTCTGAGTCTTCAATATGGTTGATATTAAAAATTGCTTTTTATTTTTGAATGCTGTAATAGTACCATCTTTTGAAAACTACTACATGCTAGCGAGGTCTACTTCTCGTCGGCTTTTTTTTTGTCAAAAAATCATTAAAGAATCATTTTATTGATTCTGTTGAGACTATTGGAACAACGCTTTTTTAGCAACTGTACAATAGATAGTCTTTAAAATTCAAGAATGGAGTGGTTGTCTAGTGCTGCCTGAACTTAAAGAAAACCTTCTAAAAGCAGGAAAAGAAGAAGGCTGTATTAGCTTTGATGATTTAAATGAACTGTTGCCGGATGAGATAAAAGACCCAAACGAAATTGAGTCTATTTTTAACTTTCTTGGCGCACATTCGATTGAAATTGTGACCGTTGAAACAAACGGTGAGAAGCGTACTTTATCCGGGGAACTCTGGGTACGAAATGACAGCTCAAATCCTAATGCCAGTCAAGAGGATGAGATAAGTCTCCCCGAAGAGGAAACTCACGAAGCTGAAGAGACGACCACCACCTACCTTCGGGAAATGGGCCGGTTTGATCTTCTGACTCCAGAAGAAGAGGCAAAATACAGCAAGACCATTCGTCAGGGATTTGAGTCGATAATAGCTGCTATTCGTGAAGACAGGTCCGGAGTAAAAGAGCTTCAGCTGCTTCGCGAGCGGATCGATCTTTGGGAAAAACGAGATCCGACCCTCAAACCGAAAAAACAGCAGCTCAATTTTATGCGGTACAATATTATCAGTGCTGCAAAAAAATACACCGATATACGCGAACTGTTCGAATTACAGGCAAAACTCGAAGCCTACAGCAGGTCTATTGAAGTAGCTAAAGACACCATGATCAGGGCCAACCTGAGACTGGTGGTGTCAATTGCAAAACGATATATGCATCAAGGTTTGACCCTTGCAGATTTGATCCAGGAGGGTAATCTGGGCCTGATGCGGGCGGTCTTTCGTTTTGATTATACCAAAGGCAACAAGTTCTCCACCTATGCCAGCTGGTGGATTCGGCAGGCCATTACCCGTGCCATTCTTGATAAAACAAGAACAATCCGTTTGCCGGTGCATTTTCTTGAGTTGAGAAGCCAGTTCTTTAAAGCTTTTTATGCACTGTTCAAGGAACTTGGCCGGGAACCCACTCCTCTCGAAATATCCAAGGCGACGAGTTTGCCGATGGATAAAATTCTTTCCATTCTTGAGGCATCGCGGGAGCCTATTTCTCTTGAAACACCAGTCGGAGACGATGACTCCACCCTTGGTGATTTTCTTGAAAACCAGGAATCACAATCTCCCTACGATGCGGTTCAAACAAGAGAACTGTCTGGAAGAGTGAATGACATTCTTGAGACCCTCAGTGAAAGGGAAGAAAAAATCATTCGCCTGCGCTTTGGGATTGGTGAAAAGGCGGAATATACCCTTGAGGAAATCGGTAAACTTTT
The DNA here is from genome assembly GCA_013139415.1 of Desulforhopalus sp. GTDB lineage: Bacteria > Desulfobacterota > Desulfobulbia > Desulfobulbales > Desulfocapsaceae > Desulforhopalus_A. Next base: position 14,449 of record WTAT01000007.1, on the reverse strand, counting down.
CAATGTGTCCAGAGAGCGAATCAGACAGATTGAGAAAAAGGCCTTGAACAGGTTACGTCACTCCAGTCGCCGTGAAAAGCTGAAATTTTTCATAGACTGATCATCTATTACATATTGAAAAGGCCGGGTTAAAGCCCGGCTTTTTAGTGCCTTACTCCTGAAAGTCTGTCATAAAAAACAAGAAAATGGGAACTACTTTTAAAGCTGATAACTTAAACATACCACCAAGGCACTTATACCCCCTTGAGGGGTGTTAATTTATCATGGAAAATTATATTAATAACGCAGGATTTGGACCAATTCTCGAAAAGGTCAACGCCAAAGAACGACTCAGTTTCGATGAGGGAAGGCAGCTGTATAACAGCAACGATATCCTTGCCCTTGGGTACCTCGCCAATATCGTCAGAAAGAGGTTGAATGGTGACAATAGCTATTTCATCTACAACCAGCATATTAATTATTCCAACATCTGTACGAACCTTTGCAAATTTTGTGCCTTTGGCTGTGAGAAAGACTCCGACCTTGCGTATGAGATGAGTGTTGAAGATGTGAAGCAGAAGGTGAGGGATCGGCTTGATGAACCAATCACCGAGGTTCATATGGTCGGTGGCATTCATCCGGATCTGCCTTTTGAGTACTATTTAGAACTGTTGCGTGGGATCAAGGAAGTGAGACCTGAATTGCACATTCAGGCGTTTACCTGTGTAGAAATAGCGCATCTGGCGGGACTTGCCGACAAGTCGGTGGAAGAGACCCTTAAACTGCTGATGGATGCCGGGCTTGGTTCGCTGCCCGGTGGTGGGGCGGAGGTATTTAGCCCAAGGATACGCGAGTTGACCTGCGAGAAAAAAATATCAGGCAGAGACTGGCTGGAAATCTCTAAAATAGCACACAAACAGGGATTGAACACCAACGCCACCATGCTCTACGGGCATATTGAAACAATTGAGGAGCGGCTCGAACATCTGCAGGCATTACGTGAAGCGCAGGACGAAACAAACGGATTTCTTGCCTTTATCCCTCTTTCTTTTCATCCGAAAAATACAGCTATGTCAGATCTTTCAAGAACAACGGGGATCGATGACCTTAAAAATGTGGCTGTTGCTCGACTCATGCTCGACAATTTTCCTCATATCAAAGCCTATTGGGTGATGATTGGTCCACAAATGGCTCAGATTGCCCTCTCGTTTGGGGCTGATGACATGGACGGGACGGTTAAAGAGGAGGTTATTACCCATATGGCAGGTGCTGAAACTGATCTGGCCATTGGCAGTACCACTTTGATTCGGCTTATCAAAGAAGCCGGTCGTGTTCCTGTACAGCGAGATACCCTGTACAATGTCATTGAAATGCATAGTTAGCAGAGAAAGGAGCATAAAAAAGGATGCAGCTTGAAGCGATAATTGACAAAGTATCTGCAGGTCAGCGCATCAGCGATGATGACTATCTGGTGTTGGAAAAAGAGGGTGATCTCCATCAGCTCGGCTTTCTCGCAAATATTATCAGACAAAAAAAACATCCTGAAAAGCGTGTGACCTATGTTATCGACAGGAACATTAACTATACAGACATCTGTGTTTCTGCTTGTAAATTTTGCGCTTTTTTCAAGGCTCCGGAAGATAAAGATGGATATCTGATCACCTTCGAGGAACTGGCTGATAAAATCAGCGAGACACAGGTCCTTGGTGGGACCCAGATACTCTTACAGGGAGGGCTGCATCCGGAACAACCGCTGGAATATTATGAAGAGATGGTTCGCTTCATGAAAGCCACCGGAATCCATGTCCATGGTTTTTCTCCTCCGGAAATCTGTCATTTTGCCAATCTCTCAGGATTACCTGTTAAAAAAGTGTTGGAGAGGCTAATAACTGCAGGCCTAGGTTCGATCCCCGGTGGCGGCGCGGAAATACTCAGTGATCGGGTACGGCAGCTCACAGCTCCAAGAAAGTGTACTGCAGATCAGTGGATTGAGGTTATGGAAGAAGCCCATAACCAGGGACTGCGAACTACCGCGACAATGATGTTCGGACACGTTGAAACGAAAGAAGAGCGCCTCGAGCATCTCCGGAGACTACGGGAACTGCAGGATCGTACCCACGGCTTTACTGCCTTCATACCATGGCCGTTTCAACCTCGTAATACAGTGCTTGCTGAAGTTGAGAAAACTACTGCTTTTGAATATCTTCGGATGTTGTCTCTTTCCAGAATCTATCTCGATAATATTGATAATATCCAGGCATCCTGGGTGACCCAGGGCCCCAAAGTTGCGCAACTTTCGCTTTCCTTTGGGGCGAATGATTTTGGTAGCACGATGATTGAAGAAAATGTGGTGGCAGCAGCGGGTGTAAGTTTCAGACTTTCTGAACAGGAAATCAGGCGACTTGTCACCGACGCTGGTTATTTGCCGGTTCAAAGACTGATGGATTACACTATAGTCACATAGGTCAAACCCCCGTAAACGGGAAAATAAGCCAGGACTTAGTTCAGTACCCCCTTGAGGGGTGTAAGTGCCTTGGAGGTAACTTTAAGTTTACAATTACAATACACTCTTCAGATTTCTTGTTATTTATGACAGAAAATCTGGAGTAAGGCACTAAAGTTTGTTAAACAAAACTGTGCCATACCTTGCCATACAATGGGGGATTGAATTGATCAGTTCTGTCAATTGTGTTCTGTTGGATAGATAGGAATAACCATGGTAATTATTTCCGCTCCGTGGATAGTTCCGATTGATATACCAGTTATTCAAGATGGCGGCATTGTCGTTGCTGATGGCCGAATTATCGATATCGGTAAGCGAGATGATCTTGTGCGAAGTTATCCGCAATCCCCCGAAACGTCCTATTCTTGTGTGCTGATGCCAGGGCTTGTCAATGCTCACATGCATCTGGAACTCTCCCACCTGCAAAATTCTATCGAACCCTTGCCGAACCAGAAATTTACCGACTGGATCGATGCGCTGATAACGCTGAGGGCTACCAACGAATATTCCCGTGAGAAAATCGTTGAAACCTTTACAGCGGCCCTGCATGATCAATACAACTCAGGCGTTGTGCTGATTGGTGATACAGGTAATGAAGATTATGAGGAGTTGCGTCGGTTAGGGGACGATTTTCAACCCAAAGTTTTGAGAATGCTTGAACACCTCGGGCCAAACAGGGAGGCTTGCCGGATTGCACTTGAAAAACTTACTCAGCTTGATACTCGTATATCAGTCACCGGACATGCGCCGTATTCAACAGCACCGGAGCTCCTTCTGGAAATAAAGACAAGGTGTAATCAACTGCAACACATTTTCTCCATACATACTTGCGAGAGTAGGGAGGAACGCGAATTTCTTCGAACCGGTAGCGGTTGTTTCCGTGACTTTCTGGAAAAGAAAAACAGCTGGGACGGTGTATTTTCTTTTTCCGAATCTGGTTTTGCGGGTACCATAGAATATTTTGATCATCTTGGTCTATTGGACGACAAGACCCTGCTCGTACATTGTGTCCATGTATCTGAAAGTGAACTTCCGCTCATTAAGGAACGTGGAGCCCGGATTTGTCTGTGTCCGGGAAGTAACAAGTTTCTGGACGTAGGTTTGGCACCGGTTGAACAAATGGTTGCACTTGGTTTGCTGCCAGCACTGGGAAGTGACTCTCCGGCATCAAATAAGGTAACCGATATCTGGCGGGAAATGCAGTTGCTGGTCAAAAGCCACCCAAACCTTGAACACTCGGCTATACTGGCCATGGCCACATTGGGCGGGGCAAAGGCGCTCCGGCATGAAGCTGACGTAGGTTGCTTGAGCGTTGGTAAAAAAGCTAAATTTATCCATGTGTCATCAGCCTCTCTTAAGAGATGCAGTGACGTAAATCAACTTATAAAAGAATTAGTTTCAGGAGGAAAACCCACCGAAGTTGAGTGGGTGTGATTGTTGATGAGCGAATTGGCGGAAAAAACAGAGGTACATCGCATGAAAGATTCAGGGAAAATCATGGCCAGAATCGGCATAGTGAATTATCTCAATATGGCACCTATCCATGAAAAATGGAAAAGTACTGTACAATCGGAAAACTGGAAACTCGTAGAAGATCCTCCTTCCTCCTTGAATAAAAAACTGGCGGACGGGGAAATCGATATGGGCTTTGTCTCCAGCTATGAATACGGTCGTCATCCAGAAAAATATAAAATTCTATCAGGACTTTCCATAAGTGCCAATGGACCAGTGGGTTCAGTTTTCCTTTTCTCCCACGTTCCAATGGAGCAGCTCGATCAAGCACCTGTCCTTTTTACCGCCCAGTCCGAGACCTCGGTCAGTCTGGTAAAAATCATCCTTGAAGAATTCCATGATGTACTGCCCCTCTATTCGACAGGCGATCTTCAGACAACCAACAACGAGAATTTTAAAGCAGTGCTGGCGATTGGTGATGATGCCCTGAGGCTGGCTGAAAAATCTACCTATCTCTACGAGTATGACCTGGCAGATATCTGGAAACATCAAACCGGTCTACCTTTTGTTTTTGCACTTTGTGCTGTCCGCGAAGAGTTCTGTGTTGAGTATCCCGAAATGATGACGGAAATACACCGCGAGCTTCTTAGATGCCGGGATGAGGGTAAGAGAGATCTCGAGGCGATATGTGAAATGTCAGCGCCCCGAATTCCCATGTCGAAAAAAAAATGCCATCAGTATCTTTCTGCAATAGAGTATGATCTTGGTGGACAGAAACGTAAAGCCCTTGAAACGTTTTTTGACTTTTTAATCAAACGTGGAGATATTGATAAGAGTGCTTTACCTCTTAAAATTTTTGCAAACCTCCACTGAGTGTAAAAAATGACGTTCATTGATATGGAAAGATGATCACTTATCAACAAAAACAAAAGATACTTCTTGGTGTTACCGGGGCTACCGGAATGCTTTTCCTTAGTTCTTTTCTTGATTCCCTTACTGGCTTAGATGTGACAGTGCACGGGGTATGTTCCGCATCTGGCAGGGATGTATTGAAAATGGAACAGGGAGTCTCTCCTGAGAAATTGCCGGTGGTTTCCAGATGGTTTGACCATGAAGATTTGTCGGCTCCACCGGCATCGGGATCGAGCGATTATTCATCAATGGTTGTGCTGCCTTGTACCATGGGAACCCTTGCAGCTATAGCCGGAGGACTTTCTATTAATCTGATACATCGGGCCGCCGATGTAATCCTCAAAGAACGGAAAAGGCTGGTTCTTGCCGTCCGGGAAACTCCTTTTAACAGAACACACTTGCAAAATATGCTCACGGTTCATGATGCGGGAGCAATCATCTGTCCAACCATGCCTAGTTATTATCTGCAACCCAAAACGCTTGACGAGGCTGCCCAGAGCTATTCGTGGCGTCTTGCTGATCAGCTTTGTCTTGATATACCCAATCGAAAGAGATGGAAAAGCTAGCTATTCTTCGAAAAAAGATATTGATTTTGCTTGAAATGATCAAGTTTAAATTAACTGTCTTCGCACTGCCTTTTGCCTTTACCGGGGCATTCCTCGCTTCTCGAGGTATCCCTGAAATCAACATATTTTTCTGGATTATTCTGGCTATGTTTGGTGCCAGGACATGTGCCATGGGGTTTAACCGGATAGTTGACCGCAATTTCGACAAAGCCAATCCCCGAACTGCTGCCCGAGCACTTCCGGCAGGGGAAGTCCGGCTCTCTGAGGCTTGGGCAATGGTGCTTGTCTCTGGAGCGGTGTTTTTCTTTGCCTGTTTAAACCTGAACCCCCTGACACTGCTTTTATCCCCTTTTGCCCTTAGCCTGACTTTATTTTATTCAATTACCAAGAGGTTCACCGCTTTTTGTCATCTGATTCTTGGAGTAGCTCTGGCTTTTTCCCCTCTGGGGGGATGGGTCGCCGTTCAGGGCAGTCTGGTCGATTACCCTTTTGCTCTTTCTTTGGGAGTCCTGTTTTGGGTGGCTGGCTTCGATACCATTTATGCCTGTCTGGACGCTGATTTTGATCGACAGGCCAAACTCTATTCTCTTCCTTCGCGACTGGGCAAGAAGTATGCTTTTCGGTTGGCTGGCGGATTTCACCTGTTAGCCTTTGCTTTCTTTGCTCTCACCGGTTATCAAGCTGAATTGAATATTTTTTACTATATAGGTGTTGTTTTCGCAGCGGGAGCATTGCTGTATCAACATATGCTGGTAAATCCTGAAGATTTATCCCGTATTCGGGCTTCATTTTTTTCGATGAACGGCTTCATAAGTGTTGCCCTTTTCGTTGCTACCTGGATTTCTCTCGCAACTCTGGGATAATGAGGGCTTAAAAGATGATGCAAACTGCCATTTTACTCATTGTCCTGGTACTGCACTCTGGAGTCGCCTGGTCAGAGGATAAGGATTCGGTGGCAGCCGATACTCTTGCTCTTCCAATGGGGGTAATTGATCCCCAACTGCTGCCTGTCGGATATTCCGGGAGAGAGAAACTTGTTTACGATGTTTCCTGGACCGGCGGCTTGAAGATCGGGGAATTGCATCTGGAAGTCAAGGCCATTGCAGAAATTGATGATGGCTATGAGATCAGGGCCTTTGTTACTACTCAAAACGGCGCATTGAACCTAATCTACCCGATTGAAGATGTACATGTAACAAAGGTTCGGGGGCCAAGCAGGCTCCCTTATCATTATGAGGTATGGCAGAAAGAGGGGTATAATTACAGAGCTCACCGCGTGTTCGAATATGATCAGGAAAAAGGATATATTCGGTACATGAAAAATGAAAAACTTCAAGGTGAATATCAGATCGACGGAGAGACAAATAATGAATTTTCATCCTTTTTCAATAGCAGGTTGATGGATTTCCACATAGGAGGTCAATTTTTGGTACCGACGTTTGCGGATAAGAGGAAGGTTGACGTTGTCGTTCATGCCGTTTCGCAAAAAACTTTCGAGGGTACGATCATTGGCCCGGTGTCAACTGTTGAGATCATGCCGGTTATGACTTTTGAAGGCTTATACGAAAAAAAAGGGGATACGGTTATCTGGTATACCAATGATGAGTGCCGGGTTCCGGTACGCATTAATTCAAAAATTATCATAGGGTCACTAACGGCTGAGCTCACTGCGTATGAAAACCCAGCCTGTAAACTGTACCCTGCAGTAATGAAATAAAAACTACATAAAAATCATAAACGACAAACTCATAAGAATATGAAAATATTGTTTTCAAGGAGTAGTACAACATGACAACACCTGTGATAACCACCGATTTTCCGGCACTGATCCTTAAACACAGAGGAAAAGTTCGCGATATGTACGAAATTCCCGGCCATGACGATAAGTTGCTTATGGTAGCAACAGATCGAATCTCGGCCTATGATGTTATTATGGATGATGCCATTCCGGGGAAGGGGGCGGTATTAACAGAGCTTTCCCTGTTCTGGTTTGACTTGTTGGGAGATATTGTTGAGAATCATCTGATTACCGCTGATGTTGATCAATATCCCGTGGAATGCCAGCCCTATGCCAAACAGTTGCAGGGCAGGTCGATGTTGGTGAAGAAGACCAAACCACTGTCAATAGAATGTATAGTCCGTGGTTATATTTCCGGATCATTCTGGAGTGCCTATAAAAAAGATACTGTTGTTTGTGGTTTTAATTTGCCTCAGGGAATGCGGGAATCGGATAAATTCCCAGAACCGCTCTTTACCCCATCAACCAAGGCGGAACTTGGTGATCATGATGAGAATATCTCATTGCAACAAATGGTTGAGATTGTGGGACCCCAAAAAGCCGAAGAAATAAACAGAATTTGCCTCGGCCTTTACCAAAAGGCCGCTGACTATGCCCGTTCCAGAGGTATTATTATAGCTGATACTAAATTCGAACTGGGTGAACTTGATGGCAGACTCATTTTGATCGATGAGGTCTTGACTCCTGACTCGTCCCGTTTCTGGCCCGTGGATAGCTATGAACCAGGAAAATCTCAACCAAGTTTTGATAAACAGTTTTTAAGAGATTATCTTTCCACTCTGGATTGGGATAAAACTCCACCTCCACCACCTCTGCCTGAAAATATCACCGAGAAAACAAAATTGAGATATAAAGAAGCCGTGCAGAAAATTACCGGTAAACAGTAAATTTCCTGTTTGCCAACTGTTCCAAAAAACTCGTCTGACCAATTTTGCTCAGACGAGTTTTTATTTTTGCTGTGGTAAATGAGAGAGGGGACCTGGAATGGGTCGAGTCTTTTTCGCGGATGCAGAATAGCTATTGTCCTTCAATACAGTATTGCAGAACGGTATCGAGAGACTGATCTTTAAATTCGTAACCGGCTTCCAACAGGGTTTTAGGCGATACACGAGAACTACCCAAGAGCATTTCATCGGCCATCCGGCCGAAAACCAGTCGCGCCATGAACGCAGGTATCTTAAACAGTGTCGGACGGTTGAGAGCTTTCCCCAGAGCTTTTGTCAGTCCCTTGTTGGTGGTCTGGATGGGACAGACGACATTAACCGGACCCTGGATATCATCCTTGTTAATTATAAAAGCTACGATTTCAACGACATCTCTAATGCTTATCCAGCTGATGTACTGTTTTCCACTGCCGATTACACCACCCAGTCGTGCTTGAAAAGGCGGAATCATTTTATGCAGGGCTCCACCCCTGGGGCTGAGAATCATCCCGAAACGAAGATTTACAACTCGTACGCCCATCGTGGATAAGCGCTGGGATTCCTTTTCCCATTGACGGCAGACATCCGCTAAAAAACCTGTACCCAGAGAGCTGTTTTCGTCGAGAATTTCGTCTCCTCTATTACCATAATAGCCAACGGCGGAAGCACACAAAAAGACGCTTGGTTTTGTTTTAAGGATTGAAATATAGTCGACGAGTTCTTTCGTCCCTTCGAGCCTGCTCATCAAAATATTTTGTTTTTTCTTCTTGGTCCAGCGTCCCTGCGCCACATTCTCTCCTGCAAGGTGGATAACGGTCTGAAATTCTGTATCTGAATTGTCAGGAAGTTCATTAGTGACCCAGAAACGGTTCGAATCAGGATCTAAATTGCGTTTGAGACATTGTATGGAATGGCCTTTTTTAAACAGAAATTCCAGCAGTGAACTGCCAACTAATCCGGAACTCCCTGTAATGAGTGTTTTCATGATATTCGCATTCTGCAATTATTTTATTTGGTTATTTTTCACTGTTCGGCGGCAGGATCGAACTTCAGCTATCTTTCTTCTGCCATCAAGAAGATGGAAAAACGCCAATGTTGGATGGTTCCATAATATTCTGGGGCCGGAATATCGCATTATTTGTCTTGCTTTAGCCTGCATCACCTTATTATAACAATGAATTGTGCATTTTCCACATGTGGGTTTTTTCTCCTTGAATGGACAACGTGAAAGTCTCTTTTTTGCATATTCGAGAAACTCGGTACACGATTCACAAACAGCTCCTTTCGGGCAATCGTGATGGTTTGAGCAATAAATTTTCACCATAGCCGCAATTGTTTTCAGTTCACGTTTAAGGCGGGGAGGAAGCAACATATCGAGTTCCTGTTTAAATAATAACCTTGTATTATTTAGTGCATTACTCCTGAAAGCCTGTCATAAAAAACAAGAAACCTGGAGAGTGTATTAAAATTAGAAATTTAAAGATACCACCAAGGCACTTATCCCGGCTTATTTTCCCGTTTACCGGGGTCAGCTTTTATGTTTGGAGATTATCTATTTTCTAAAAAATGCATTAAATGGTATTAAGGCAGTTGTCCCACAATTGCATCGCAAACCTGGTCTTGGGTGAGGTTTGAGCTCTGCACGGTTATGTCGGCATATTTTTCATACAGCACCAGTCGTTCGTCAAAAAGATCCTGAAAGCTTTGATCTGGTCGCTTTGCTAATCCTCTGGTCTCGTAATTATGGATACGTCGGTTCAAGGTCGGGAGGTCAGCATGAAGGAATACAATAATTCCAATGCTCTTAAGATGCAGCATCGCAGACTCGCTGTACGCAGCACTTCCACCAGTTGCTACGATATGGTTCCTGCATTGGATTCCAAGTAGCACCCTTTGTTCAACTTCTCGGAGAGCCATGTGACCTTCTTTATCGACGATATCCTGCAGACTCCTTTTTTCTATGTTCTGGAGCAGAATATCTGTATCAAGATATCTTTTGGCAATCATTTTTGCCAAAATTACGCCAACGGTGCTTTTCCCGGTACCGGGCATTCCTATTAAAATAATATTGGATTTTTCTTTCTTCATATGGGGCTCCGGAGATCTCATTAACTTGTTGTTTATTGAAAAATAGTAAAGCAGACTATTTTAATTGCAATAGTCTGTTAACACCCCACAAGGGGGGTACTCTTTTTAGTCCCCGTGCTTTGCGGGGATAAGTGCCTCGAAGGTCTCTCTACGTTCGCTATCTGGAGGTTACTTTAAGTTCGTAATTTCAAAACGCTCTCCAAATTTCTTGTTTTTTATACCCGTCGAGCGGGTATTGAAAAGAACACCCCTCAAAGGGGTACTAAAAAGAGTCCTGGCTTATTTTCCCATTTACCTGGGTTAGTATAAGGTAAGTGCAAAGTAAGTATGATATACTCTCTGGAGAAATCAATAAATCTCAGAAGAAATAAAAAACAGTAATTTACTATTTTAACTGGAGCAATAGTGCATGGATTTTTTCACGAAAATAAAAGATTGGTTTGTTTCAATTCATATACCTGAGCAAATCAGAGATGTTGATATAACGGGATTGTTTACCAATCCGTGGTTTATTGTTCCATTTGTTCTAATGGTAGGCTACATGCTTTTTAAGCAACAATGGAAAGATCTCATTATTATTGCCATATTTATCGCTATCTGGTGGGTCTCCGGAACTCAGTACATGGATACTCTTCTTGTAAATGGCGAGATACAAATAGAAAAAATATTGCCGGTCATTTTTGGTGGTGCCGTAGTCTTAGGTTTTGTTATTTATCTCTTTTTTGGCAGATCTGATTAATCAGGATTCTTATGCAGTTTCGAAATGGTATATTTATAGTCACAGAAGAGGATCATTGTCCTCTGTACAATGTACGTGAGGAATTGAAGGTAAGTGATGGGATTTTAACATTGCCGGCCAGTAAGCCGACTTGCCTTACCCTTACAAAAGAACTGATTGCGTTAACATCCGCGGACAGCGCTTATGAAAATTATTCCGGTGGAATTAATCAAAAGACCAAATTTGAATGCGGAGGGTGTACCGGACTTATTCGTTTTGAATATAAAAAGGACAAGGGCTTCGCAACGCTGCAGATGAAGTTATTGGCTGCTGCTGAGCGCCGGGAAAAGATTAAAGGATCAAGCAATTTCGCTGGACTTTTGCGCTCCGTACAGATTTTTTCAAGCCTCTCCGCAGATGACTTGCTGGATCTAGCTACCTTACTGCAGTTTAATGATTTTCCCTGGCAGTTTCCTATCGCTCAAAAAGGTGATCCGGGGGACAGATTGTTTATTCTTTTGTCCGGCAAAGCTGAGGTTGTTGATGACCATGGTGTTGCCCTTGCCGAATTGAAGAAAGGCGAGGTTTTCGGCGAAATGAGTTTGCTGTCAGGGGATCGAGTCTCTACGACCATCATGACCGCAGAGCCATGTCAAGTTGCTGTGATGAATCAAAAAAACTTTCGTCACATCCTCAATCGTTTTCCTGCCCTTCAGATATTTTTCTATAAACTGCTTGTAAGCAGGATCACCAAAATGAACGTGCAGCGGGCGGAAGAGTTATCGTCCGGCATGGTCGGACAGCTTTCCGATATCTCCCCCGTAGAGCTTTGCCAAATGATTAACTCGAATCAAAAAACCGGCAAGCTCAATCTTGAGAGTGAAGAGAAGAGGGCCATGATTCTGTTTAATGAAGGGGAATTGGTACATGCCGAAATTGATGACTTGTCGGGCAAAGAGGCCTTCTATAAGATTCTTGCAATTGAAAATGGGCGCTTTAATTTTGGCCAAGGTTTGACAATGGGGGAGAAATCTTTTGATGTTATTGGTGGCTTCATGGGCATGCTTATGGAAGGGATGCAGCGTCTTGATGATTCACTCCAATGATATGGTTTTTCAGAGCTGTACATATGAACCATGGTTTAGTGCCTTACTCCTGAAAGCCTGTGATAAAAAACAAGAAATCTGGAGAGTGTATTAAAATTAAAAACTTAAAGATACCACCAAGGCACTTATACCCCTCAAGGGGGGTACTGAAAAGAGTCCTGGCCTATTTTTCAGTTTACCGGGGTGAGGTTTGTTACGAGGTATCTGTTTCCGCCATCAAGTGAAATCCTGCAAATTCTCATTGATTGACCAGTAAGAGTCTTAGTCGAAAGGAAAATTCGTAATGAGCAGACGACAGCTTAAAAAAGAAGTTTTAGAAATATTGCATCAATCCAGTCTCGATGAGATATTCCAAAACCTGGGTAGCTACCAGGATCATCGTCTGCTCAATCCTCTGTTTATTGCTCTCTGCCACCCTGTCGAAAAAGTTCGATGGCATGCTGTATGTAGCTTCGGTTGGCTCGTCCCGGCTATGGCGGAAAAAGATTTGGAGACAGCCCGGATTGTGATGCGACGTTTCCTCTGGTCACTAAATGATGAGTCTGGAGGGATAGGGTGGGGGGCACCAGAAGCTATGGCTGAAATAATGTGTCACAGTTCGCCCCTTCGTAAAGAATACCTGCATATGCTTATCTCCTACATGCGGGAAGATGGCGAGAATTTATTTGAGGATGGTAATTACCTCGAATTACCTATGTTGCAGCGAGGACTGTTGTGGGGCGTTGGCAGACTATGCCAAGAACACCGCAGGGAAATGATCAAACGAGAGATTATCGCCGAAATGAGTGCATATCTTGAGTCTTCAGATATGCATGTTATTGGTTTAGCGATCTGGTGCCTTGGTCTACTTGGTGCTGAGAGTGGTCTGGAAAAGATACGGCCTTTCCTGCAATGTAATGAAGAAATATCTCTTTTCCTGAATAACGAAACTCAACAGATATCAATAGCGGAGCTTGCTCGGTGTGCTCTTAAGGAGATATCGGATAATAACGTGATTATTGACTGCTGAATCCAAAGAGATATGCAGCTTGTGTTTGTGTGAATGCGGTTTTCGATCTCAGTTACAGGCCGAACTGCAGAGAACAACAATTTCAGGTCATATCTTTTAGCACTTTCCTTTCAGCACTTTCTCAGAGGATGCCTTTCGGCATTGGTGGCACTTTGCTGTCGCCGAGGGCAAAGCCTCCATCCATACGCAGACTTGTCCCGGTAATATAGGTGGCTTGCACCGCTAAAAAATAGACGGTATTGGCTACTTCTTCAGGAAAACCGGTACGTCCGAGGAGAATATTTCCATGGATATATTCCTTTTCCTGCTTGGAGAGAGTTGCCCATCCACGAGTGCCTTCCCCGTGTCTGTTCTGGATGAGGCCGAGTACCAGTTCATTGACCCGAACAGAAGGTGCCGCTTCTCGAGCCCAAGTTTCGGTGAAGGATTGTATAGCCTTGTTGGCCGCACTGTAGCCGTCGTTAAAAAAAACTGCTGCTGGCCCGCTTCGCCCGGTGGTCCCGGCGATCGATGAAATATTAACGACAGCACCACCGACGCTATCGTGCATAAGTGGGAAGAGGTGATGAAAGAGCAGCCATTTAGCCTTTACCGTTGTATCAAACTCTACATCCCACTGGTCCTCATTATGCGGAAGATCATAGCTTCCGTGGACCACCGGCATTCCACCACGTTCTATATTATTAATGAGAAAATCGAGAGATCTTGTTTGAGTGTGGATAAATTCTGACAGTTTTAAAACTTCTTTTTTCTTTCGCAGATCACCAGAAAAGATAAAAAAATTAAAACCGGCCCTGGTAAACTCTTCCTCCATTTCTACAATTGATTCAGGCCAGTCGTAAACCGGGAGAATCAGAGTTGCACCATGGCTTGCGAATTTTCGGGCTATCGACCTACCTATTGGTCGTGAAGCCCCTGGTATGAGGGCCGTTTTTCCTTGTAATCGCATAATCTGAATACTTACAAAATTGAATTGAGAAACGGTTGTTGGGGTTCGTTAATGGGTTTGTCCTTATCATTTTGGTGTACCAAACCGAACATGGAGAGAATGTCACGATCCATGCACAAGTTATAATCGTCGGTGGCCAGGATATTGTTGTTCACCGGATTTATGAGTCGTGCCGAAATATACATTATTCGTTCGGTTCTGGAGATTGTCCCGACCAATATGGCCTGTGCCTGTTGCCCACTGCTGAGTTGTGTCAGGTCCCTGGATAAGATGGTTTCTCCCGATTTTGGTTCTATATGAAGAGTATTGGAAAGTTTCATTTCTCTGACAGTATATCCGAGTTGAACGAGCCGTGATGTGATGTGTTCTTGCAGAACACGGCCAAAATGTGAGGTTTGTTCAAGGTCGTTGTTATCAACAAAAGTGGTGACTAAAACAGGCATATC
>WTAT01000031.1 GCA_013139415.1 Desulforhopalus sp. | reverse complement strand
TTCGATTTTTTCACTGGCGAGCAGCAGGGGGTCGCCGCCGGTTATGAGAACTTCATTTATTTCCGGGGTATCCTCGATCCATCGCAGAGCCCGTTCGAGTTGTTTCTGTCCCAAAGCGGCATTATCTGAATGGACATCCTCAATCTGCCAATTACGCTGGCAATAGACACAGATCTGCGGACAGGTGAGAATCGGTTTTAAGATGACGATATTTGGGTATCTCCTGGTAATTCCTTCAATCGGAGAGGTGTCGTGCTCAATCATGAAATCCATGGAGCAATCGTTATTTTGCCTTCCCTGTAGCATACATTGAACGTATTCAGGAGGCGGGATGACCTCTGGGCCCTGATTGTTCTGTCCCAGGTGTTGCTGTTCTTCTGGTCCATGAGAGAGACATAGTACGGGGTGACCCCAAAGGGAATGCGGTTTTGTTTGGCCCTGGTGATCGCTCCGGCTTCCTCAGCGGAGAGGGAAACCAGTTGGCCCATAGTGGCAGCATCGCGAATAATGTTTCTGGTATGCCACCTCCAGTCATTCCATTCCAGGTCTGTGATGCCGAAAAAGCTCTGGATAACTTGTTTATTCTTGCTCTGCTGGCTTATCAGTTCGTCGTCCAACCCACATGGGTAGCGATTCATCAATTTGGCCGAATTCCTGGCCATCCGAGACAGATCGGCAGATCGCATCCTGGCTGCCTTCCTCCCTGAATATTTAAGAAAAGCGGGTGGCTTCTCCTTGTAAATTCCCGACATTCCGCACAAACCTTTAATCAAGTGTTCCAATTCGGCAAGAAAATCTGGAGTTAAGCGGGGCAGGCCGGAAGTGAACGAAGAATGGAGGAGATCGTCGATGTATTTCAGGAAGGAGAAACCAGCCAGTTCTTCACTACGTTCGGAGAGGATATTTCGCATAACCCTGGTGGAGTTCACGACAGACGATCCATTCCAACGGCGGGATCTTCTCTTTTCCATCGACCATTTGGAGCAATGTATCGGTGAGGTGCTGTCGCAGCTTCATTCTTTTCTCTTGCAGAGGAAGCAGGGAAGAAAAAATAGCATCCAGTTTATTGTCGATGGCAATAATCTGTCGGAGTTTACTCAATCGTCTGTCCTGTACCATTACAATAACCTCAAAAATAATTACACTGACCAACACGCATCAATGCAGCTCTTTTTCAGCGGTATACGATCTGGCAGCCGGTAGCAGGGGTAAGTAGCTTAATGGTCACTTAAAGTTTTTGATTTCAACGCATTCTCCACTTTTCATATTTTTTATACCCCTCGAGGGGGTACTGAAAAGAGTACCCGTCAGGTAAGCGATAGACTCCGAGCAGGGACTGAAAAGAGTACCCCTCAGGTAAGCGACAGACCCCGAGGGGGTATTAAACTGAATGACAGAAAATCAGGAGTAAGGAGCTAATAATATGAATGAACCTGAGCAATCGTACAGTTCACTTCATATCAAACTATAACATAAGGCTGTATGATTTCGGATAAAATTTTGGCCATGACGTAGAAATTAGAAGGAAAAGCAATTGGTCAAGGTAGCCTTAGGTCATTTGTCCGCCTTCCATTCTCCCATGACCCGGATTGTCATCACTCCGCCCGTAAGGCTTCAACAGGATTAAGACCGGCAGCATGGCGGGCTGGCAGAACGCCGGCCAAAAGCCCGATCACAATCGCCAGAACCTCTGCATAGAGTGCATAGATCCATGGCGTATGGGTTGGCAGAGCCGGAACAAATTCCCCTAAAATCCAGGCGATCCCGGCACCGAGAATAAGCCCTATGAGTCCACCCATACCGGCCAGCACCACAGCTTCGCCGATAAAAAGCCAGAGGATCTGCCTGCGATCGGCACCGATAGCTCGCAGCAGGCCGATTTCCGGGGTTCTCTCGTTGACCGCAATGGTCATAATGGTGACTATACCCACACCGCCAACCAGCAAGGATATCGCCCCCAGTCCTCCAACGGCCATGGTAAGGATACCCAACACAGAATCCAGGACCTCAAGCATCTCTTCCTGGGTGGTGATGGTGAAATCCTCGGCACCATGCCTGTTTTTCAGCAGTTTTTTGGCCCTTTCAGATATGGTCTTTGACTGCAGGCCGGTCTGATAGAGGAGATCTATCTCCATGAGGCTTTGCTGATTGAAAAGGCTCATAGCCCGGACCGTTGGGATGTACACCGCATCATCGAGATCAAACCCCAGCATCTGCCCTTTTGATTCCATTACTCCAATCACCTGATAGCGTTCACCGGCAACTCTGATTCTCTGTCCCAGAGGATTTTTATCTCTAAAGAGCTCACTTTTCACCTTGCTGCCAAGCACAACAAAAGACCGGGCAGCCCGGCTGTCATCTGCCGGCAAAAAACGTCCTTTGACCACCTTCATCTGCCATACTTCTGCGGCCGACGGCCCAACCCCAAGAATAGTAGTTCTGCGGCTGCGTTTTGCAAATACAACCGGTCCATTACCCTGAATCAGCGACACTGCATCGACCACACCGGGGATTCTCCTCAGCGCCTCTTCGTCGGCAATACTGAGGGGACGAACATTATTGATAATTGCACCGGAGGTACCGAGGGTGGTCGACCGGCCTGGATTTATGCCAATAAGGTTAGTACCGAACTGGGTGAATTCAGCGAGCGTAAACTGTTGTATCCCCTCGCCTATCGACGTCAGCAACACCACCGATGCGATACCGACACTAATGCCCAGAATCGTGAGAAAGCTGCGCATACGCTGGTCAACCAAGGAGCTGAAGGAAAGTTTTACGACGTCACGGATAAGCATGATATCTCATCGTCTGGAAAGTGAAAGTACCGGGTCAAGCCGGGCCGCCCTCATGGCAGGCATTACACCAAAGACCAGGCCAGTGGCAACCGACACACCCACTGCCGCCCAGAGGGACCACAGGGGCACAGCAAGCGGAAAATCCGGGTATAATCGCGCAACAATCCAGGTCACACCAGCAGCCAGCAGCAAGCCCAAGGCAGCACCGATAATTGACAGGATAGCCGACTCAGCCAGAAACAAGACTATAATCTGGCCACTCGGTGCACCGATTGCCTTGAGCAGTCCGACCTCGGCACGCCGCTGAGAAACGGCGATCAGCATGACATTCATGATCAGGATGCCGGCCACCGCAATACTGATGGCGGCAATGCCTGTTACCGTCAGGGTCAGGGCATTGAAAATGCGATCAAAGGTAGCCAGAATGGCATCCTGACTGATAACAGTGACATCATCATCGCCATCGTGCCGTTCCCGGATGATTTTTAATACCGTGTTTTTGGCCCGGGAAATGGCATCCCGATCATTGGCCTCAATCATGATCCTAAAAAGGGAGGCACTGTTGAATAGCGCCTGGGCCGAGGCCACCGGAATCACAACGATATCAGCCATATCCAGCCCGATAGACTGTCCTTTTTTCGCCAGTACCCCGACGATTCGGAAGCGACGATCGCCAATGCGAACCGTCTCCCCAAGGGCTGAGTTGTTGCCAAAGAGTTCCTGTTTAATCTTGTATCCAAGCACACAGACGGAGGCAGCACGAGTGGCGTCGCCCTCCGGCAGGAAACGCCCCCCAGCCATGCTTAACTGCCGGATCTGGAAAAGATGCGGGGTCGACCCCAGGATGGTCACCTCTCGCTCCAATTGTCCTCTGGAAACAGGGGCGGCACCCATCGAGATCGGCGCTACATAGCGAATGCTTGATGAACGTAGGAGGGCCATGGCATCATCCAAGGTCAGGTCCCTGGGGGTAACTCCCAGAAGAGGCGGTGGCCCGCCCACCGTCTCTGAGCGGCCTGGTAGAACGATAAGGAGATTGGTTCCAAGAGAGGAAAACTGACCAACGACATAGTTACGTGCCCCATCGCCCAGAGTCGAGAGGATAACCACCGAGCCCACTCCGATAGCCATGGCCAGGAGCATCAGCAGTGTTCTGGTCGGATAGCCGATTGAGGCTCGAAAGGCAAAGCGTATTATATCGGTTATCTTCATGCTCTTTTTCCAATTCCATTTTGAAAGACAGTAAGGAATTCAGGGTACAGTAGACCCAATTATATCTCACCGTGCTAGTTAGTGTCTGTCCTGAAACTAAGCATTTTGTTCGAGATCGAGGCATATGAGATCGGGCAGGTAAGCGTAGACTCCGAAAGGATAGTTTCAGGATGAACACTAGTTGGAGAACTTACAAAGATCCGACTCGATCCGTCCATCCACCATATTGATCTGTCGACTGGCCCGGTTACCGAGTTCCGGGTCGTGAGTCACCATGATCAGCGTAATTTTCTGCAGATTGAGGGTTTCCAGGATATCTATCACCTCTTTGCCAGAGGCTCGGTCCAGATTGCCGGTGGGTTCGTCGGCCAGCAGGATGTGCGGTCGCATGATAGTCGCTCTGGCAATGGCTACCCGTTGCCGCTGACCACCCGAGAGTTGATCCGGCCGATGAAGCGCACGATCAGCGAGGCCAAATGCCTCAATCGCTTCTTTTACCCGTTTTTTTCTCTCTGACGCTGACAAACCCGCCAACATCATGGGAAGTTCGATATTTTCCACAGCCGACATCCTCGGCACCAGATGAAAAAATTGAAAGATAAAGCCGATTTTATGACGACGCAGGGCTGCCTGCTGATTGTCATCCAGAGCTGTCATGTCTTCATCTTCCAGAAGATATTTACCGCTGTCCGGCCGATCGAGCAGGCCGATCATATTGAGCAAGGTCGACTTACCGGACCCCGAGGGTCCCATAATGGTAACATACTCGCCACTCTCAATATTCAGGTCCAGATCGCGCAGGGCGTGAACCTGCTCATCGCCGACTGTAAACACCCTTTTTATCTGTGTCAGGCTGATCACGGTGAAACCTCTGTAACAGATGCCGATACGCCGTCCTGCAAACCGGGTTTATCGACGTTAACCACGACCAGCTGGTCTTCCTTAAGGCCTGCGAGAATCTCAGTAAAAACCCAATTGGCGAGACCTTTTTTTATCTCCACTTCGTAAACCATCTTTTCACCAGCCTCATAAACAAAGACTTTCTTTCCGTCAAGGATGGCTTCGGTGGGAATTTTCAGAGTGTCGGCCCGGGTAGAGATGACGATCTCAACATCGGCACTGTAGCCAGCCAGGAGATTTTTAAAATCTTCTTTTTTGGAGAAGGCCGTCTCTATGTCGACGGTTCTTGCCTGTTTCTCTACATCGAGGACATAAGGTGAAATACGTCTTACCGTACCGGCAAACTTCTTGTCCCTGAATGCATCCAGACTGATTCTGGTTTCCATACCAACCCTGACTTCAGCTGCGTCCACCTCATCGATGGGAGCCGAGACATAATAGCAGTTGTTTTCGATAAGATCGACGGCAGGCGGGGTCGGAACACCGACTGGGGAAGGGGTAACATACTCGTTCAACTCACCTTCAATTTTTGCAACCACACCATCGAAGGGTGCGACGAGACGGGTACGGGAAAGATTTGCCCGGGCAACATTAATGCGAGCAAGACCCATGAGCACAGAGGCTTGGGAGGCCTCGCACTCGGCCTGTAGCGATTTGGCCTTGGTGACGGCACGATCAGCTTGCTCAGCGGAATCAACCTTACTGCGAAAGAGCCGCTCCGCTCTTTTAGCCTGCCGATTTGCTTCTGCCGCCGACAGACATGCACCATTGGCCTGTGCCCTGGCGACTGCAACCTCACGCTCTGCCAGAATTAATTGGGCCTTAAGATCTTCATTCCATATCTCCAGCAACAGGGTCCCGGCCTTCACCTGATCACCTTCTTTAATGGGCAGATGAGCGATCTGCCCCCCAATACTTGGAGAGAGCTTGGCCCTGCGGCAGGCTTCCACCGTACCGGCACGGGTATTGGCGACTATCTTTTCAATCACTCCTCGAACCACCGGTTTAACCACTACCTCAATGGGTTCAGGTCGGGTCTTCTGCCAGATGAGAAAAGCAACACCTGCAGCAACCAACAGGGCTAACATCCAACGGATTAGCCTGCTCATCCCAACACTCCTTTTGGTTGATTTGGTTGATATGAATTTGAAGCTGTCTTACGGCTTTTTATTGGTCTTTGTTGGTATCACTTCCGTTTATTTTAGTGCCTAACTCCTGAAAGCCTGCCATTCAGTTCAATACCCCCCCCTCGAGGGGTACTCCTTTTAGTGCCCGCTCGGAGTCTGTCGCTTACCTGACGGGTACTCTTTTCAGTACCCCCTCGAGGGGTATAAAAAACAAGAAATCTGGAGAGTGTTATGAAAAGAGGAACTTGAAGTAACCTCCAGGGCACTTATACCCCCTTGTGGGGTGTTAGTCAAATATTGGGCATTGGCTAAGTTGGCATAGTTCTTTGAGTGAAGATATTATACGAACACTATTGTTCAGTTCAGATGTTTTGTCATTGGAAAACCAAACTGTGTTGATGCCAAGCAATTGTGCAGGCTCTATATCTTTCTTAAGACTATCACCGACCATTGTTACCTGGTTTGGTTGTTTACCAAGTTTGGCAAGAATACAGGACAAAAAGGCGGTGGTGCCTTTCTCAATGCCAATGTTTGATTTACAAAAATAGCCGGTTATATATTTATCAAGGCCTACACGATTAAAGGCTGTTTTTATTTCAACCTCAGTTGATTCTGCTGCACCGGTAGCTATATACACTTGTTATATACACTTGTGCTTTTTTCGAAATACAACTTAAGGCTTCCTCTGCTCCTTCCACTGCCGCTACTCTTTCCCAGTTGCACATTTTACCAGGCACCCCAGGAAAATCGACCATCAACGTATCACCCCAGTCGAATAGATATACTTCTGTCATTGCATTCATTCCTCTATTTTGTGATGAGCAGGATATCAGTTGCAGCGATATTCAGCGAGTTAGTTTCCATCCTGAAACGAGACATTTCGAAGTCTATCCTTACCGGTTCATAATAAAGCTGTTCGATCAATTTATCTAGAGGTATATGTTTCAAGTGCGAATCTAAGCATTCCTCCGATGATTATATTTGGAGAACAACAAAGAGATAAGGTAACGCAATTTTACTGCCATTCTTGATACAGGCTGGTTCGTTTCAGGACTTTGCGGACATAATTTAGCGAAGTATTATACTTTATTCGATTCGGTTATTGATTTGAATTCAAGTTGAACCTTCCTTGCGAGGCGGCTATTATGTAGCCAACAGAATAGGAAAAACCGACAACGAAAGTAGTAGACAATTCGTTAATATTTTACGTTCCATGAAGGAAAGGCATGAGTGATCTACCTAAAAAATCTTCACCCCTTGTTGCTGACTGGCAGACCCTGGAAAGGGTTTTCATCCGACCAGAAGATGAAAGCAGTAAAGAGAGTCTTGTTAAGTATATGGAACAGATACTTTTCGGCCTCCATGAGTTTTTAAATAAACATGTCGGAGTAACAGAAGAGATAAGCCTGGTTAAGCTTGCGGACAACTATAAAGACACCATCATAAACAGGGAACCACAAAAGAAACTTGAACATGTCATCAAAGACATAATCGAGGAAATAGCGCCAAGAGCAGTAAATGTTGCGTCACCATATTTCGTTGGGCATATGACCTCGGCCATTCCCTTTTTTATGGTTCACCTAAAAGCAATTACCGCAGCTCTTAACCAGAACCTGATCAAGCTTGAAACGTCAAAGGTACTCTCTCTGTTGGAAAAACAGGTTCTGGCCAAAATCCACCGGCAGATCTATCAAAACGACAAGCATTTTTATGAAGAGCATGTTCAGAATACGAAAACCACTCTTGGGGTATTTACTACCGGAGGAACAACCGCCAATCTCACTGCCCTCTGGGTTGCGAGAAACTCTCTGTTTCCTCCGAAGGAAGATTTTGGCGGTATTGAGCACGCTGGATTCTTTGAGGCCATGGGTGCCTATGACACAGACAGGGTTGTGGTTCTGGTGTCCAAAAGGGGCCACTATTCACTGAAAAAAGCGGGTGGAATCCTTGGGATAGGCAACAATAATGTCATCCCCATTGATGTTGATGATACGAGGAGAATTGACCTTATTAAACTTAAAAACAGAATAGCGGAACTCAATAACGATAAACGAACAAAGATAGCCGCACTTATAGGAATTGCAGGTGCCACGGAAACCGGAATAATAGACCCTCTACCTGAACTTGCCGCTATCTGTCAGGAAAACAATATACACTTCCACGTAGATGCAGCGTGGGGCGGTCCGGTCCTGATGTCTGAGAAATACAGTCACCTCCTGGCGGGCATAGAAAAAGCGGATAGTATTACCATAGATTGCCATAAACAGTTCTATATGCCCATGACCTCGGGGATGGTCTATTTCAAGGATCCAACGGCCATGGACCAAGTGGCGTATCATGCCCAATACGTCAATCGCCAAGGCAGTGTCGATCTGGGGATAAAATCCCTTGAGGGTTCAAGGGAAGCAAATTCCCTCATTCTTGACAGCGCCCTGAAAATCATGGGTACCCGCGGCTACAGTCTGATGATCGAACACGGTATTGAAATTGCAAAACAATTTGCAAGCATGATAAAAGAGCGCCCCCTCTTCCAGCTTATCAGCGAGCCACAGCTCAATATTTTAACCTATCGAATTGTTCCATTAAACCTTCGCCAACAACTGGAAAATGCAGATTCTATTCAGCGGGTGGAGCTAGACTCACAAATCAGTGAAATAAACACGAAGTTGCAGAGAATCCAAAGAGAAGCGGGAAAAAGCTTTGTATCACGCACCAGACTCCGAGTTCGACCTGGTGACAGTCACAACGCGATTGTTTTACGCTCAGTCATCATGAATCCTCTCACTACTACCGAGATCCTGGAGGAAATCCTCAATGAACAGGAGAATATATTACTATTTTGTTGATAATGATTTAAAACCACCCAGCCTGAATCGATAAAATCGATTTGTTTGATCTTATATTGTTGAAATGACCTATTAAGAGGTTTATTATTAGGTCAGTTGCGTTACCTCTTTCAAAAACAATATAAAACAGCCTAAAGACCACAAAAAACACTCTAAAAACAGCAACCTACAAAAAACAAACTACAGCCTAC
>WTAT01000374.1 GCA_013139415.1 Desulforhopalus sp. | reverse complement strand
ATTTCCACAATTCAAAATGGATAAACTTCCTATCTTGTTTCCAGTCGTTACATCATAATTTTAAGTACCGGAAGGATAACTTCAAGCTCACCAGGCCGATATTTTCAGTAATCCCCTATTGACAGGTATCTGATGTGTGATATATCATAATAAATGCTTATCAATAATTTTCCAGTGAATAAACATTATTATTTACAGTGAGGTCCATATTTCATCTTCTAAACTTGTTATGAAATTCCTCTCTCAAAAAGACATGATTGCTGCAGGTGTCACTGACATGGAGCGCTGTATCGATGCAATGGATGAAGCTTTTACACTGGCTGGTAAGGGTGATCATCTCATGGCCGGACCTCCCCAAAACTCCCATGGGCAACGAATCTGGCCCCCAAAGGAGCCAAAATTCGAGGGCATGCCAAAAGGCGGTCCGGATCAGCGTTTTATGTCTCTTCCCGGTTATCTTGGTGGCCGCTTTAAGGTCTGTGGCAACAAGTGGTACGGTTCCAATGTAAATAATCCCAAAAACCATGGACTGCCCCGCTCTATCCTGACGATGACCTTAAACGATGCAGAGACCGCACGCCCTCTTGCCATTATGGAATGTAATGTATTAAGCGGTATGCGTACCGGCGCTGTCGTGGGCTTGAGCGCACGCTACCTTGCACGTGAAGACAGTGAGACCCTCGGTGTCATCGCTGCGGGTCCCATCTCAAAACACTGCACCACTGCCATAGTCAAGGCTCTTCCGTCGCTGAAAAAGGTTGTTGTCTTTGATATCAATGATGAGGCTGCCAAACGCTTCTGTGATGAAATGAGTGCAAAACTGGATATTGATGTATCCATGGTGAGCAAATTTGAAGATGCAGTAAAAGACCAGGACGTCGTCACATCTGCCATCTCCGGGGACCACACCCCGCTTTTTGAAAATAAGTGGCTTAAAGAAGGTTCATTGCTTACCCTCCCTGGTCGCGCCAATGTTGAAGATGATTTTCTCCGCGACGCTTATATTGTTCCAGACTGTTGGGAAATGCAAAAAACCTACAAAATTGAGGGATTAATGCTGCCGGAAGATGAGCGTGCCATTCCCCATATCCAACTGCACAATATGGTCGACAGTGGTGAAATCAAAGAAAGTGACATTAATGATCTTGGTAAACTAGCAGCCGGAATCGCATCTATAGACAAAAATGGCCCGAGGAAAAGATATTTCATCTCCAATGGGATGATTCTGCAGGATATCGCCTGGGGGATGACCATGTATGAAAATGCCGTGGAAAAAGGTCTGGGTCAAGATCTCATCATGTGGGACCAACCTTACATGGTGTAAGAACTGAACAACAGGCTGTACATAACCATAAATTGCACTGCCAAACTAAAGTGTTAAGCAATGAGCAACAGAAACAGTAAATTTGACTGGAGCAATCCACTAGCCACGGTTGAAACCATTACTATCAATTTCGAAGGGGAATCATGCGTCGTTCCCGCCGGAATTACCGTTGCAGCAGCATTACTTGGTCATGACGACGACCATTTTTGCAAATCTGCGGCCGAAGGCGACAAACGTGCACCTTATTGTCTCATGGGTGTCTGCTTTGAATGTCTGGTGGAAATAGACGGTACTAAAAACCGCCAGGCATGTCTTGAACCAGTATATGAAGGCATGAATGTTAAACGGCAATACGCAGTGACTGACGAGAAAAAATGAAAAATAAATATGATGCCATAGTCATTGGAGCGGGCCCGGCCGGTCTCGCATGTAGTGCAGAAATGGCCGCCAGGGGACTGGATGTAGCGGTGCTTGATGAACAGGCCAGCCCGGGTGGCCAGATTTACCGAAATATTACCAAAGCAACGCCACGTCAACATTCGATTCTGGGTCCCGATTACACCGCAGGGCTTGATCTTATCAAGGCTTTTAAAGAAGCCCAGATTGACTACCTGCCCCAAACCCGTGTCTGGCAGGCGGAACAAACCGGTGACGTCTACCTGTCCCGCAATGGTGCCTCCCAAAAACTCAGTGCAGATTACCTTGTGCTCAGTACCGGTGCCATGGAACGTCCAGTACCTTTTCCCAACTGGACCCTGCCCGGTGTTATGACTTGCGGCGGCATGTCAAACCTCTTTAAAGACTCCAGCCTCTCACCAAGAGAACCTGTTGTGCTTGCAGGTAGCGGCCCTCTGCTTTGGCTTGTTGCGGAACATCTTTTTGCACTGGATGCCCCCATCGTTGCAATTCTTGACACCACCCCTCTCAAGCAACTTTTTCCCGCAATGAAACATATGCCAAGAGCTTTAAAACGTTTTGGTTTTATGATGAAAGGGGTCAAATTAATTGCAGATGTATATATGAGTGCCATGAAGAAAAAGGTGCCGGTATATAAAAACGTTAAAAACCTTCGCGCCGAAGGCGAGGAGAGACTCAAACAAGTAAAGGCCACTAGCGGCTCCAAAGAACTCTCCTTTGATGCGACCACGCTGCTTGTCAATGAAGGTATCATCCCCAACACATCCCTCCTGCGCCAGGTCGGTTGTGCCCATACCTGGGACCCGGTTCAACGCTTCTGGCATCCGGAAGTGGGCGTAGACGGTCGCACTAATCTGCCCGCAGTATTTGTTGCAGGCGACGGCAATTTCGTCCATGGTGCAAAATCTGCGGAATATAAAGGCAGACTCGCGGCACTCACCATTGCCAGGGAGATGCACAGGATAAGTCCCGCAGAATTTGAGGAACAAGCGAACCCGGTCCGCAGAGAGCTGGAATTAGATATAAGTCCTCGACCGTTTATCGACGCGCTCTATGCTCCACGCAAAGAACTGTTTCAAATAACCGATGAAACCATCGTCTGCCGTTGTGAAGGTGTAACCGCAGGTCGTATTCGGGGCCTGGTGAAAGAGGGATATGCGGATCACAACGAAATTAAAGCGATCATCCGCTGCGGTATGGGGCCATGCCAGGGACGTATGTGCAGCTCGGCTGTCTTTGAGCTCATCGCTGAAGGTTCCAGCATTGCCCCGGAAAAAATTCGACAACATCGCCTGAGGCCACCTATTAAACCGGTGAGTCTACAGGAGCTGGCAAACGCGAAAGTAGGAGAAACAGATGAAAGCTGATGTACTCATAGTCGGTGGCGGAATCATGGGCTGTTCCACCGCTATTGAACTTGCGCGGAAAGGCAAATCAGTCATTATCTTTGAAAAGGATGTTCCGGGAAGACACGCTTCCGGTAACAACTCCGGCGGTGTACGCTGTCAAGGCCGTGACATACGCGAGATACCCATTGCCCTTGAAGCCCGTAAGATGTGGGATCATCATGCCAAGACTGTTTTTTCAGACTGCGGTTTTTTCGTATCACCGCGTCTGCGTTTGGCTGAAAATGATGCAGAGATGGAGACTCTTGTAAAAAGGCAGGCAAAACTCAACAGTTTGGGCTACGACCATGAGGTCGTGGTGGACCTCGAAGAGGTACGTCGCCTCTCCCCAAATGTTGCGGATCATGTGGTTGGTGGACTTGCCTGCTATACAGATGGCCTTGCCAACCCCATGCTCACCTCAAAGGCCTATGCTGCAACGGCGGAAAAGGAAGGTGTCACCCTCCTCTCGAAAACCCGCATCCTGGCGGCTCAATCCACCGCCAGTGGTTTTAAGGTTCGCACAAGTGGTGGCAAGACATACGAAGGCGAAATGCTGGTTAATTGTACTGGGGCCTGGGCAGGAAGATTTTCCGAAATGCTCGGAGACCCTCTGCCCGTTTTTTCAGCCGCACCAACCATGATGGTCACGGATCGTATGCCGGGCATGCTGAACGGCACCTCCCTTGGGCTTACCGGGCGCCTTCTCGGCCTCATGGCGGCCCAGAACGGTACCATTGTTGTAGGAGGAGGTTACCGCTCCCCCCACGACCTTGAAAAAGAAAAAATCTGGATTGACCCCATTCAGATGGCCAAGGCGGCCAAAATGATGGTGGAAATACTCCCGGGTCTACGTGAAGCCCAAATGATACGCTGCTGGTCCGCCTTTGAGGGTTGCCTGAAAGACAAAGTACCCATCGTGGGTCAGTCCACCAAGGTATCAGGACTTTTCCATATTTGCGGCTTCTCCGCACATGGCTTCCAGCTTGCGCCCATGATGGGTCGACTTATGTCGCAACTTATTCTTGGACAAAAGCCCGAGCAGCCATTGGATGACTTTCGGCCTGATCGATTTGAAGAGCCTAGCTCTACAGTTTAGTGCCTTACTCCTGAAAGCCTGTCATTCAGTTCAATACCCCCTTGAGGGGTGCTCTTTTCAGTACCCCCCTGAGGGGTATAAAAAACAAGAAATCTGGAGAATGTTTTGAAATTAGAAACTTAAAGTAACCTCCAGATAGCGAACGTAGAGAGACCTTCGAGGCACTTATACCCCCTTGTGGGGTGTTAGTTAGTTTCAGAACAGATATTAATTTGTTTAATCATAAATCTATCCAAGTATTGTCCAAAGTATTTGCCAGAGACAGTACTAGAGTTTAACAGTTTTACAGGAGAACAGTATGTCTGATTCAAAGCTTATTACCATAGGAAAATCTGAAGTTTTAAAACACACCTCCGGTCCAAAGATCAATCCGGCATCCGGCGAACCCCATGCCAACAACTGGACCTTTTTTGATCACAGTTCAGGAAATTTCAAAGCAGGCATTTGGGACTGCACTGCAGGAAGCTGGGAGCATAACCATCCCAAGCTTGAGTTCTGTTATATTGTGGAAGGGAGCGTAAAAATAGTTGAAAAAGACGGCCCGACCCACATCTATAATGCCGGTGACTCCTTCGTTGTGCCTAAGGGAACCCCTGTTACCTGGATTGTTGAAAAATACGCCAAAAAACTTTTTGTGTCCGCACTTCACCTCGAAGGTAAGTAAGTTCTGACCAAACTGTTTGATCCACCGAGCACAGCAGGGTTGTCGTCCTTTTATTGACGACAACCCTGCTTGACTTAATCCCGCCTCTGACCTGAAAATCGTTCCAGCTGCAAAAATGGTCGATCTCCAAGAGCACCCCCCGTTTACACATCACAGATTTCGCCGCCAAAAAAGCCTCCCTTTCGAGCCTCCCTTTCGAGCCTCCCTTTCATTTTTATTGTCCTTTTATTTCCAGCAAATTTTCACCACCTTCACCTGCCCTTTCTACCTTCGCCCCAAAAGCTCATCCGACGATGAAGGTTGACTGTTTTTGTTTATTTCCAGGAAGATAAAAACGACTCTTTTCCTTTTTCGTCCGCCCCCTATCTCCCCATACCTAGGTAATTATTATACATTTCCCTAGGGACAGGGCTTCGGGTAGGATTTGATTCAAATTATATCTGTAATAAAAAATTCAAATCCGACAAAATTGTCTTGACAGATGCTTGGTATCTGATGTATCAGATACCTATACGAAACATAAAAACCTGCTGTTTGTTGCAGGTGACAAAGCTCGCAACAAACGGGGCAAGACAACAAATATTTTATGGAGGCACAAAATGGCTAAAATGAAAATGACCACAGAAGAGGCTTTTATCAAAGTACTTCAGATGCACGGAATTGAGCATGCATTCGGAATTATTGGTTCTGCGATGATGCCCATTTCTGACTTATTCCCCAAGGCGGGAATCACTTTCTGGGACTGTGCCCATGAAGGCAATGC
>WTAT01000019.1 GCA_013139415.1 Desulforhopalus sp. | reverse complement strand
CTGTTCCTCATAGCTTAATGAGTCGAGAGCCTTATCGAGTATTCCTGCAAATTCCGGCCAATCTTTGCGAACGCCCAAGGCGAGTATTGATTCTCTGGCAGAGAAAGAACCTTGAATCTGGAGTGTGTACAGCACTTCCATGGCCTTGAAATACGCAGCTACTACACGGTTTCCCACATAGGCGTCGGCTTCACCTTTGGCAACAGCCTGCAGGCAACTCACTGTATCCTTATGCTCGGCAACTTTGACTGATGGAAAGTTTTCACGAAAATATTGAGCAATGGAAGAACCGCGCTCAAGAACCACGGTTTTTCCAATCAACGTTTTTTCATTCTCATAATACGGCCCGTTTATTCGAGCAACGATGACATGGGGGATGGTAAGATACGGCTGGGTGAAGTGCAGATATTTCTCACGGTCAACGAGAGGGTTGACATCCATGAGTACATCGATACGTTTTTCCTTCACAGCCTGGATATTATCAGCAAATATGCCAGGAACTATTTCAAAGTCGACATCGATTCGTTTTTGCAAGAGTCGAAAGTAATTAACACCAATTCCCTCAGGCATGCCCTTATCATTTACAAAATTTAAGGGAGGCCAGTTATTCATGATGGCAACTCTTACCCGGGGATGCTCCTTTAGCCAAGCACGTTCGGCTTTAGTCAGTGGGTTCTCTGCTTCTGTCAGGTGTAGTTCTTTACCCCTAAGAGTCTTTTCTTGTTCCTGTTCCTGTGCAAGTTCATTATGGGACACTGCTGATTCACTCTGTGCCTGAGTGTAAACGGCAATCATCAGGCAGGTAACAACTAATAAAATCGACCGGAAAAAGATGCGGAGAGTCCTCACTATTCCCCCCCTCAGGGTCAATGTTTTGCCAGGCAACAACACCTGCCATTATGATAAAATGGCAATGGAAACTCTATTTTCAGGACTTAACTGATATTATAATATTTTTTTGTCAGGGGTAAAGCAAATATCGCCTAAGCTTTTGAAGGCACATATCAATAACCGTTTGCAGTTGTCAATTATGATAAATCCGAGCCGATTTCCGTTGCCGTTTACATCGCACGCAGCCCGCCGAGCAACTATTCTGCTAGATTTCATTCTATGTCGATAATTTTTTCTGATTGCCCCTAACCCGAATATCCTGGCTAATGCTCAGCTAAGAACTGTGAGCCGTGAACAGCACCAACAACCGGTTCCATTCAGGTATCAGTGATCGGATCCGAATTCAAAATCGGATAAAAGCAGAGCTACAGTTCAATGGTGTCGACCTCCCTGACGCAAAAGGAAAGTGGACGCAAATATATTTTATTAAGGAGTACGTTAATCACCGGACATTAAGCAAAAGGCCAGAATTACAGGTGGATAGCTGACACTCTTTCACAGTTTGATGTACGGCATCTGCCTTACTTATTAATAAAAAGGCCCTCTACCTTAGTTTCCTATTCAGAAGATAGTTCCTGACACAATCTGGAATGCTGCATTTATTCTTACAGTAAGGAAAGATGTCCCTTGGTAAGATTCGGTTGGAGAACACACCTCATAGGTTGACCTTATTCCTGATCACTTTATAAGTGATCAGGCTTAAAAAACTTGCCCGAAGGGAGCATTCTAGAACCTTTGAAAATTCAAAATTATTTCCAGAAAACCAGCTGCAAATGCAGCACTCCAGATTATTGATAATTCCAGTCAATTTTTGGCTGAGCTTGTCCTGGTTGTCAATGTCTCCCTGGCAAAAGTCGGTAGGGCTTATCCATAGGAGATACTTGGACTTCCTTAAATAAATTTGTCCCCTTTTGTTTGTTCGCCAAGAAAAAGCCTACGCCTCTGTTACAGATCAAAACGCTGCAGAACCGTAGCAGAAGCTCACCGGCCATCCCCTTCCCGGAGTGCCAATCCGATTTGCTGCAGCGCGTCTGGCAGGGAGCCAGCCTCTGGGACCTCGGGCAGGCTGAGTAGCAGGAGGTCTTCGATACCGCGCCGCTGAAGCTCAGCTTTCAACTCTTCGGTAAAGACGCCCTCTGTGACCCCAAAACGCTGAAGAGGGGTGGCATGCCAGACCATGCCACCCCAAACCTGCTCAGAATCTGCTTCAACCGCAGAGCACTTGAGGCCACATGTCGGGCTGCCGTCCCTAAGCACGATGCCGACCACCTGATGATCGTTGTCACGGTAAGTTTGAATCTGGTCGCAGATCTGGTCGGCGATTTGTCGGCAATGCCGGCGAAACATAGGATTGCCATACATTTTCTTGACCTGCCCCCAGCGCATCGAGCCCAGGTAAGTCACCTCCGGGCAAGGCATTTGGTACATTGCTACATCGTTGTCGAGTGCCAGATCGACCATCTCGC
Organism: Desulforhopalus sp.; assembly: GCA_013139415.1. Taxonomy (GTDB): domain Bacteria; phylum Desulfobacterota; class Desulfobulbia; order Desulfobulbales; family Desulfocapsaceae; genus Desulforhopalus_A. The sequence goes on along the minus strand of WTAT01000019.1, from coordinate 268 downwards.
GAATCACGGCCGGCTGACTTGCCAAGCCCCGCACACATGCGTTTTGGTTGAGAATGCAATGCGACAGGAACACCAGTTTTCCCGACCTGGCATCCTGCAGACTGGCTTTGATCTGCCCTATCTTTCCAGTCATGTTTTCCTCCGAAACTTGAAGTGATAAGACGTACCCTATATTCTATATGCATATAAAGACACAGATCCACTCGAAATCCAATATCTTTGGATCCTGTATCAGTAAGAGATCGAAGGCAGGTAAGCGCCGACGGGC
>WTAT01000222.1 GCA_013139415.1 Desulforhopalus sp. | reverse complement strand
CAGGTACCAACCGGGGCGTCCGGACCATCCATGATCAGCGCCAGCGTACTCGTGCTCGGTGGTGGTGCGCCGATGAGCAGCGGGGGGGTGACATCGCTCCCGTCGCAACTGTAGCGGGCCGGAATCGCCTCGCCATGTTTGAAGGCCGTACTTGAAATGCTTAAGCTCTCCATTGCTAATACCTCCTTTCCAACCGCCATTGCAGCAAACAGAATGCTCTGCGTCAACATCAGCAACGACACAATCAGGTGATTCCTGATCCCACGCCGACTCAACATTTGTTACCCCATCCGGGAGAGTGGTGGAACAAACTGTGAGGTGTGATAATCTGATGGAGTTTGTCTCTCAATAGACCCTCCCTTCTTGAGATATTATTAATCATCGCCCCTCATTGGCTTCAATAGAGATTATTTTGCTCCAATGAAGGTGGAGATATCTTGACTTTGGCCAGAGTCAAACTTCAATATAGATATCTTTACTTTGAGATCAGAGCAAGCCGCATCCTGTTCTTTAAACGATGCTATCCTCCACCCTAAAAAAAAAGATTGTCTGGAAGCATCAATAATTTAGATTGCTCCATTTGCCGTGGTTTTCTGGAAATAATTTTGAATTTTTAGAAGTCCCAGAATGCTCATCTTCGGGCAAGTTTTCTAGGCATGATCACTTATCATCTGATCAGGAACAATCTCAACCCTGCGAAAAACATTATAAGTTGATATTGCCAAAGTACACACCAACTAAAATCAGTTATTCCTTTCTTTAAGGAACGTTGTGCTCCAACGGTTTCCAGCAAACCAGTTGGCATAATGGCCAGGGGGGGGTACCACGTTGTCCCCTTGTTTTATTATCAGGCGTTGTCATATAATTAGGTAGACTAATAGAGATTAAACTGACACAAGATAAAGCCAAACCTGCCGTAAGGCAGGGACGGAAAGGCACGGGTCTTAGATGATAGCCGAGCTGCCTTAGGATAAGGTAGTTCGGCTTTTTGGTTTCCTGACATTATTCTAATGACTAGAAACTGTAACTACTCAACTTTATTTACTCTTTTCCACCGGTTGTTTCGGAAGGAACTTCTTATGACCTACCGTCACAGTAAGTGAAGCTGGAGTTATACAGTTTTTGTTTATCATGCAAAAATCTTAATTCCCGCCGAGTTAATACCCTTGAAAAAAATCGGCTACTTCCAGTGTGGTCTATTTTGGTGTTAGGCACTGATTGAACTTATTTGTTACTGCGCAGGCGTTTCTTTGGAGATGCACTCAAAGCAAAAAACCTCATCCCATCCTGGTTTGACCCCTCACTATCTGGTATAGACAACCACTTTCTCAGATCAGCGAAATCCACCCAACAGTTCTTCAACGGAAGGAAACACCATGAGCTTAGACAACCCTTCCATCCTTCAATTTATTAAATACGCCTTAGCCGGTTTTCTTGCCGGCGTTACCCATATCATCATCTTTCATCTTATTGCCTGGAAGATCTTTCCCTCGCTGCAGGAGAAGGATCACGCAGTTCGGTTTTTCAATCTGACCATCTGGAAAATTAATGACACCACCAGAGCTCGCAACTCCATGATCGGCAATTTCATAGCCTTTCTCATTTCCAACATGGTTGCCTATATCACCAACATTCTCTTTGTTTTTCAAGGTGGAAAATACCATCTCATCATTGAGATATTTCTCTTTTACGCGGTCTCGGGTGTAAGTACCTTCCTTGGCACAATGTTGATGGGTATTCTCATCAGACGCTTCGGCCTTCTCACCACCTACGCCTTTGTCTCCAACATTTTTACAGCGGTGATGTTCAACTACGCCATGCGTAAGTTCTTTATTTTTAACGGCTAGAGAACAAAAGTGAGGTTGGTGAGGCGATAAGTGTTGGTTTTTGGGGTGTCCTAAAAAATCGCCTTTCCAATAAAGTTCCATCTGATCCGATGTTTTCTAGCCCCCTTTTTATCAAAAAACGAGCATTCAGCAACAGTTTTTGACAACAGCAGCCGGTAGCAGGTGTTTTTCATACCTGCACCAAGGTGAATAGTTCCCCGTACTCAGGACAGCCGTCATCATAGGGTACAACAACTACAACGCTTTCCAGATATTTTGCTGTGGTGGCACTTGCGGGCTGCGCTTTTTCTTGCAAAAGGTGTAATACAAGATGAGAGTCAGGTTCTTCCTGACCACCCAGCGTCCGGAGATTGTTACAGAAAATATTGATGCTCTGGAAACATCTTTTAACGGTAAGTTCACCGGAAATATTTTAAAATATTTCCGGTGAGACGTTTTGTTGTTAGGCACTGCTGAGGATACAGGGCTCCCTCGCACACCGCGTCAAATGTAACAGTGGCCAAGTTATTCAGTATAGTCAAGAACGTCCCCAGCCTTCCAGTACGCATCAATGACATTCAAGAGGACGTAATTCTCGATACACCACATAAAGATAGTGGGGTAAGGCCGTGCTCAAGTACAGTTAATAGCATTGGGAGAGGTAGAGCTCTGCCTCTCCGTGCATCTAATCAATACTCCATGAACTTAGGCATCGCTTTGGCCTGGTCTATCCAGTCTTGCACCATGTTCAGGGAGGGGGATTTACCTACCAGTTTGATTTTCTTTTGGTCTACTAGCTCCGATAGTTTGTCGTGCAGGTGGTCTTCCCGGCGTGTTGCGAGATCTTTGACCGTTTTCACGCCAACCTCTACTAACAGGTCTGATAAAACCCCACCTACACCATGAATGCGAGCCAGACTTGATCGGTCGGCTAGTTCTAAGATGATATGTGTGTCCACACTCGCATGCTTAGCTAATTCCCTTCGGCCGGCGGGTGTCCGCGCTGAGTCAAGGAGCTGATCGCTATCATGGATACCTAGCTCACCCAGTTTGGTCTCTAATTGGGGAGTCATACCTTTGAGTTTGTTAATTGGTATAGCCATTGTTGCCTCCTTTACTTTAAAATAATAGTTGTAATTTCGTGCCTCTAACGTAAAAAGCCTCCCTTTGTCAATATGGATTTCTCCTTCGTTTTTCATCACCCGCTTT
>WTAT01000354.1 GCA_013139415.1 Desulforhopalus sp. | reverse complement strand
CCGGCAAGCTCAAAAAAGGTCTTATGGAAGGCCCTGTCACTAAGCATAAAGCCATGGTAATCATTTTTCGCTGCTGCCTGACGTTGCAATTCAAGATATTCTCTTAATTTTTCTATATTTTTCTGGCTGATCTTGCTGACGATTTTCTTGATCACTACCGATTCAAGAATGAGGCGTAGTTCGAAAATTTCTTCGATTTCCTTCTGAGTGTAGGAGGTGACAATAAAACCTTTGCGGGGCAGAAAAGTGATTAAACCCTCAGAAGAGAGACGTAAAAGCGCCTCACGAACAGGGGTCCTTGAAAGGCCTAATTCCTGTGCAATAGACATTTCATTGTAAACCGTCCTCTGTTGCAACTTAAAAGACAAAATTGAATAGCGTAGAGCATCATATGCTATTTTTGCCAGCGATTCTGGTTTGTTAATTTTATGTAGCGGTTCGATCATTATCTATGTGTACTTAGTTGATATAGGGTGTTTTTCAAAAAAAGAATAACAAATCAGTGACCATTCGCACTGTATGTTCTCTTCCAAGGCACTTATACCCCCTTGTGGGGTGTTAGTCCGCCATCTAAACGAGGAAATGTTTCCATCAAAGTAACAAAGTTACTTCAAATTCAAAATCTCTTTTTACAGTAGAAAGAAACGGTAGCGACTTCTTGCCTATCAAGACAAATAAAGACATCAACCTTACCCGGTCAAGCTAATTGTTACATGATATTATTTTGTCGTTATTAGTAATGAGTTTATCGAAGACATAAAAAGAGTTGACAGCGCTGCTCCTGGCTGTAATGCATTACATGCAAGACACTGCATGCAACAAAAGTGTGCGATTTATGAAATTACCCGAGTTAAACAAACCGGAACCTTTGACGAAGATTGCTCATGACGAAATTCAAGGCAGTATTTTGTCCGGTCACCAAACAGTAGCTGTAGTCAGATATCACAAAAAATAAAAAGGAGGAAAATACAGAGGAGGACAATACAGACCACAAAAGAGAATTATCATGCACCAATGTTGCGAATAAGTGTTGTACGGATAGACAATTCGATTGATTGCAAAAGATTTTATACTTCAACCTTGAGGATGATAAAGCTATGAACAGAAATCGATTGAGCATTACATTTATTTTGATAGTTGCTACCATATTGTTGTGCGGATCTACCGCCTCAGCACAAGACAAGGTTTTCCAATGGCGGGCTCATACTTATGCAGTTTCTGGAAGTGTAGGGTACAAGGCTCTGGAAACCTCACTTGCGAATCTCAAGAAGGCATCAGGTGGCAGACTAGACATTCGCCTTACGGTGTCGGCTCACTCGTCGGGGCTTTTGATCAGCTGGATGCTGCTGGTAATGGAATCTTCGAAGCTGGATTCAATGCTCCTGCCTACTATTCTGGTAAAGACCCTGCATTTGCCACGCTTTTCAGTCTCATCGCAGTCTGGTCAGATACTGCAGAGGTCAGGACATGGCTCAACTACTTTGGTGGCCGTGAACTCGCCGAAGAACTATACGGAAAATATAAGGTACATTACGTAGGTCCGGCTCTCGTCGGCGCAGAGCCAATTATGTCAAAGGTACCTCTCAGGAGTTTGGAGGATTTCAAGGGATTAAAAATCAGAACCCCGGGTGGTCTCACTTCAGCCCTTTTTTCCAAACTCGGCGCCTCCCCTGTACCCCTGCCTGGAGGCGAGCTTTATACCTCGCTGGATACCGGAGTCGTAGATGCCGCTGAATTCGTAAGTCTTGCAGAAAATACCGATATCGGATTACAAGAGGTCACCAAGTATATCTTGTACCCATCTTTCCATGGCCCCATAGCCATCTGCGATTTTACCATAAGTAATAAAGCCTGGAAAAAACTTCCCGTTGATCTCCAGGATCTGATCACCTCCTGGAGCTTCGAACTTGACGCTCGATTTTATAACAGATCGACAGCAGAAAGTATCAAGGCTCTCCAAAAAGTTACAGAGGCAGGGGTGGTTATTACCCAATTATCTGCCGAAGATATGGCAACTACGAAAACACTTTCACTGGAGATTGCCCAAGAGTGGAAAAAGAAAAGCCCTATGGCTGCAAGAATCATTGACTCCATCACCAACTATTTAGAACAGAAAGGGGCGATTTAACGTCTCTATCGGGCGGCCTATGCTCGTCCGCAAGTTTTTTCAAAAAGTCACGCAAAATCCCTAAACCTGATTACCTCCAAGCCTCAGCTACTTTCAGCTGACGCTGAGGCATTGGCGCTCAAGAATAAGCAGAGTCGAAATTGGATCTTCGCCAGCGACCAATCCTCCTCTGCGATTTCTTTAGTGCCTTACTCCTGAAACTAAAGTTTGACGTAAAAGTATTACGCGGCCATGCGCAGCAGCGTAGCTACCAGAGATTTTATTGCGGATTTCTTTGGTACTGGGAAAACCTTACTAAAATCATCATCTAAAATCACCTCCGACACGAGGCGTCTCACATCTGAAAAGGCAAAATGGGTACGGCCCTTTACTGAATGCCTTCGGGACGGGATTTTTTTAAGCCGATCTGCATAAATCCAAGTTAAGGTACTTGCCATCATGCATAATTGCAGATGGTTTGTTACTGCATGCGGATTTCTGGTTTGGGTTTCAGCACTACCGAGGTCCTGTTTGAGTTCTTTGAAACCAGATTCGATCTTCCATCTTGCTCCGTAATATTCAACAATCTGCTCAAGTGAAAGAGTCAGATCTGTGGAAAAAAGAGCAACCCATTGTTGTTTGCGGAAGACCCAAACCACTCTTACTGGACATTTCAGAGTCTTGAGCATTACAACCTGCTCGTGCGCAATTATTGTTCTGGTTTTCCCGTAAAGGTTAACAGTATATTCTTCCGCCAGGGATTTGACCTTCGCGGCAACGGATGATGCATTGCCGAGTTTTTCCCCGTATTTTCGTGGCCGTCCTTGGCGCTTGGCCTTAGGGGGTGAAGGTAAATTGAATACGTTTGAATTAGAACGCAAACGTGACACCATATGGAATTGAGACCCAAGTTTTTTACGAAGTGGTTTCCAGAGTCCATTGTTGCCAAACCATGAATCGGTAACAGCAAGTACAGGTTTCCCATATGCTAATGCAATTTCAATTATCATTTCTACGGATTGCTCCATCTTGCTTTGGAATACCACTTCTTTTTTGCCAAACATTACTTTACATTTCGCCAGTTCCTTTTTTAGATGATAATAGCGGAAGGCAAGAGGTAGACAGGCCCAACGACCTTTAATGCTTTTTAAAAGCCCAACTTGAACAATATTTTGTGACCATGGATATTTCGATTGATTCTGCTTAGCCGCATGATCAAAAAACGTATAGCAGCCAAAAATATTTCTACCTGTTTTGGGATTGATACTGTCGTCAAGAGCAACAATTAACCTTCCCTCTGTTAATGGCTCTGGAATCAATTTCCACAAACAAGGCCAAAGCCGCTGCCATGGAATTTTTGACGAGGCCATGAAAGTATAATAGCGTCTTGGGGAAATAACAGAAAAACCAAACAACGTCTCTAGACAGCGAAGCAGATTTGAAGTTTTTGAGGATGTGAAAGGGGTTATGATAGCCATGATGGTGTAGATGAACCATATTCCCCGTTCTTCTCCTTTTCTTGAACTCTCAAATTCGCTTTTGAGGTCTGTGAACAAATGCTGTAATATATGCATGACAAGGTCTCCTTTATGTTATTGAAATCACACCAACAAACATAACATAAACTGGCCTCATTTTCACGCTTAACGTGCTGTTTTCATAGGATTATTGTTGTTTTTATCGCAAGATTGGCACGCTAATAGCAAAACATCCCTCTATTGATAGTTAGGCACTGCCGTATTCGTGGCTTGTGCAAAAAAAACCGTGAAACTTTAGTTTTAATATTAGAACGATTTATATTTTAGGCCGCTTTTTTCCACTCGTATCGATGATGTAGTCCACTCATCCGCGG
>WTAT01000236.1 GCA_013139415.1 Desulforhopalus sp. | reverse complement strand
TTGTAAAAAATAGAGAGATATCCACTGGTTGTCTCAATTCTGAGTTATCTTATTTCTCTCTAAAGTGGTTGTTACGTATATCGGGAATAATCTTAAAATTCTATTTTCCTCAAGTGGTTATTCTTGTCACTTGCATCCTCTCATTTCCTATCCACACTGTTAAAGAAATTATATTTGTGATTTAATAAATAATAATCACTTTTAAAGAGACATTTCATGCGTAAGGACAAACCGAGTCGCACTGCGTACAAGATCGCTCTGAATATTATAACGTTGGGTACGAAACCGGGGATGGACCAAGTTTTTCCACCCGGTATTGTCGAGGCTACGGCAAAGCTGCTTGTTCCATCCGGTCTGGTAAGCGCGACTGTAGTTCGCTGGTGCCGTTCCCAAAGAATGGTCTCGGTTTATGAGGCTTTCGACTGGATGATACCGGGGCAGTTTGAGGCCTTTGCCCACAGAAAGGCGTTTTGTGAACGACAGGTCAGGGAAGGAATTTGCAAAGGCGCTACCCAGGTCCTTGTCCTGGGAGCGGGTTACGACACGATGGGATGGCGTTTGTCACCTGAGTTTAACGGCGTGGATTTTTTTGAGATTGATCATCCGGCAACGGCGCACCTCAAGGCAAAGGGTGTAGAGGCAATGGGAACGCGAGATAATCTTCACCTGATTCCAGTGGATCTCAGTGAACGGAGACTGGCAGAAGTTCTTACTGCCAACAAGTCATGGGATAGGGCAGCTCAAACCGTCGTGCTAGCAGAAGGTTTGCTGATGTACTTACCTGATGCAACTGTACGGGATTTGCTCGGTCAGTGTGCTGCAATGACCGGCGCTGGAAGCCGGATCGCTTTTACCCATATCGGCACCAATGCTAATGGCCGTCCTGACGCCGGCCCATGGACGAGCTTGATTCTGTGGGCTCTCAAAGTTAACGGAGAACCGTGGCTATGGAGTATACGACCCGAGCAACTTAGCAAGTTCCTTGAAAAAACAGGTTGGAGGAACGCGCCAGATTTGTTGGGGACCACCAATAAGCATGGTGTAGAGTTCTTCAGTGTAGCAGTGAAATAAGAACGTTGATCTATGGAACACACAAACAACTTAAAACGACTGCTCAAATTATTGGCGCTAACATTGTTGGCACACTTTTTACGGGTTTAGTTGCCAAAGAACCCCACCACAGGCTATCGGAAAAGGTACAGGCAAGAGCCAAAACTTTGCCAGTAAAATTGCTTTAAACAAAACCCAATACCCTGTTTCGAGCCTCTTTTGCTGTTGGGCTGATGTCCGGCACCTAAAAATGGTCGAAGCAATCTTGAAAGATACTGATGAAAGCGATTGTATACACAAAATACGGCCCACCGGATGTTCTTCAGCTCAAAGAGGTAGCCAAACCTACTCCCAAGGATAATGAAGTCCTGATAAAAATACATGCGACAACGGTAACATCAGGGGACTGGAGGGCGCGCAGTCTAGATGTACCTTTCGGCTTCGGGCTCATCTCGCGTTTGGTTTTTGGCATCTCTGGACCACGGCAACCTATTCTAGGAACAGAGCTCGCCGGAGAAGTTGAATCAGTCGGCAAAAATGTAAGCAAATTCAAAGTCGGTGACCAGGTCTTTGCATTCAGCGGTGCCCGCATGGGTTGTCACGCCGAGTACAAATGTATGCCAGAAGACGGGGCGGTGGCACTAAAACCGGCCAAGCTGACATACGATGAAGCCGCTGCAATATCTTTTGGCGGAACAACGGTATTGGATTTTTTCAGAAGAGGAAACCTTCAAAGCGGGGAAAAAGTTCTCGTCAATGGCGCTTCCGGAGGGGTTGGCACAGCTGCGGTGCAGATCGCCAAGCACTTCGGTGCGGAAGTGACCGGGGTGTGCAGTACCGCGAACATAGAATTGGTGAGATCTCTGGGTGCCAATCATGTAATCGATTACACTAAAGAGGATTTCACGAAAAATGGCGAGGCCTATGACGTCATTGTCGATACAGCCGGGACGGCTCCGTTCTCCCGCAGCAAAGTCTCGCTAAAAGAAAGAGGACGCCTTCTTCTGGTTTTAGGTCGGTTGCCAGATATGCTTCAGATCCCATGGGTGTCGATGACGAGCAGCAAGAAAATCATCGCTGGTCCAGCAGCCGAACACGCAGAAGATTTGCATTTCCTTGCGAAGCTAGCTGAGATGGGAGAATTCAAACCGGTCATTGATCGGCGCTATCCATTCGAGCAGATCGCCGAGGCTCACAGCTACGTCGACACCGGGCGCAAGAAGGGTAATGTAGTCATAACGTTGGAATAAATAAGGTCAACCTGGCAATCTGGGCCTGTCATGCATGGAGACTATTTCTCTGAGAAACTGACTGCCGAGTTTGGTTCACAGATTCAGGAAACACCTTCACATCTATGAAGTCTGCAAGACTTAATCCTGCCACATCATATCTAAATCCCATTTTTTTCATTCATCAACATAGTCGGAGATAATTATTTCCAAAATTATTGAGTCGGGTCAATAACATGGATAATTTTATCAAAAAGAGGAAGAAATTGGCCTAAAAGAGCATTCTGTGTGATAGAATGTTCTATGAGTTAGTTGGGATTTATGCTTGGTTTATCATAAATGACCCGTCTCAATAATTAATTAGTTAGGCACAAAGAATAAAACAACAAATGGACTACAATATTTCATCTATCACATGCGGGACACATGTTGGTTGTAGATAGCGGCTCTGTCTTT
>WTAT01000379.1 GCA_013139415.1 Desulforhopalus sp. | reverse complement strand
CATATCCTGGAGGATATTGACCGCCAGGTGAACGAACTGCAGATGGTAGCTGAGGCAGTCGGTGAATTTCTCAAGAGGGCAAATAAGGTTTTCTTGAAATTTGCTAAGATTACTATCGGTGTCTCATTATTACTTTTCTTCTTTGGAGATCTTCTGCTTAATGCCTTGATATCTTTTCCTGGCAATACGCTTATTACCTCGATCAAAAACGGAGAGTTTTCTTTAACCAACTTGCTTGTTCCAGCGATTCTCGCTGTTGCTACCCTGCTTATCGGTTCCTTCGGCTTCAGTAAGATAGCCTTTAAGCAGCAGCTCAAAAAAGCTATGGTCAACGGGTCGGATCTGGTAAATCTCGACAATGATTACCGTAAAAATCTCTGGCATAAGATGGAAACTAAAGCCAAAGAAAATCTGCAGGGATTGAAGGTTAAAGACCTGTGGAGCGGTTACGGTAGGGGATTGACGAAAATTCAGAACTTCCTCAACAATGATCTGAAAAAATATTATGAAAAAATAACAAACTGATTAATTTCGTGTTCGGATGTAAATGGGTCGGGAAATGGGATGTAACCCTTTCTCGGCCCTTTTTTTTTGCATGGTTACCGGTATCTTACACTTAGTGCCTTACTCCAGAAAACCTGTCATTCAGTTCAATACCCCCCTGAGGGGTACTCTTTTTAGTACCCCCTTGAGGGGTATAAAAAACAAGAAATCTGGATAGTGGATTGAAATTAGTAGCTTAAAGAAATCACCAAGGCACTTATACCCCTTGAGGGGGTATTGAAAAGAATCCCGACTTACTTCCCGTTTATCGGGGTTAGGCACTTATCCCCGCAAAGCACGGGTACTAAAAAGAGTACCCCTCAAGGGGGGATTAGAACGTTACTTTCTCAGCAGCAGCAACCAGCACTGCAAATTCTTTTTCCCAGTCCTGGCCACCGAGCTTTTCAGCCAAGAGAACCGACATATGTCGCGGGACTATCTTTAAATCCTTGTTTCGACCAAGGCCAGAGAGGCAGGAAGGACAGTTTGTCGCCATGGTTATACTATCTTCGCCGGTTTTGGCTTTTTCTATTGATTCACGTTTGCGTTTGAGCATGGCATAAGAAATATCCGGTCTGGAAATGGCCAGGGTCCCGGCTTCGGAGCAGCAATTGGGAACACTTTTAACCTTTGCATATAACCTGCCGAGAAGGTTTGGTCCGTCACCGTCAAAAGAATCATGACACGGGGTGTGATAAAGGACCTGTTCAGCACTTTTGCTGCCATATTCCCGGCTGGAATTTTCCAGGACAAATTGAGAAACGTCACTAATGGTGCAGTCAAATATTTCGGCGCATCCCATCTCGTGCAAAGACTCGCGGCAGGTACCACAGCTGACAAGAAAAGCATCGAATTTCAGGTGTCCAAGCATCTCCTTGATCTGGCTGAGAATAATTGTATCCCTGAGCGATATTTGGTTGGCCATTTCTTTCTTGGCATTGACCTTTGCAGGAAAACCGCAGCAGAGGTAAGGGGGCGGTAGAATGACCCGGGTGTTATTTTTTAGCAGCAGGTAGATAGCTGCCATGCCGATATTCGCGTACAGACGTTCCGAGCCGCAGCCAGGAAAATAGAAGACAGTTTTATTGATTTCTCCTTCGGGGGGGATCATCAATGCCTCGTGTTCTGAACACAGCGGCAGCATAGAGCCGAGTGTTTTTCTTGACGCAGGCGTCATTGGTGATTTTAGCATGTTTAACGAGCGCCACTTTTTTTCTGTCACAGCAGCTGGTGCTTTTTTAAAAGCCTTGACGCCCAGGCGTTGAAGCGAGGTGCCCCATTCCAGAACCCCTTTTCTGAAAATACTGTTAACTGTTCTGTTCCTGTTCTGCAGGTACATAAGGGACATTCGGGTAGCAGGAGCGGTATGTTTATAGCCAAGGTTACTGAGGATTTCCCGTTCCAAAAGTGAGACTTCGGCGGTGTCGATGTCAACCGGACAGGGAGCGAGACATTTACGACACATGGTGCAATGATCGGCAATCTCTTCGAGGTTTTTTAGTTGGTTGAATCTCGGTAGGTGGGAGCGTTGCATATCATAAAGCAGGGCTTCAATCAATGAACCGATGACCAAGTTTTTATTCCTCGGATGAAAAAAGATGTTGCTCCCCGGGTGGTATACACAGCAATCCGGCATACATTTTCCGCAACGGATGCATTTGGAAATCATCGACGAAAGTTTGGCAAGGGAGCCATACTGGAGAATTTTTGCTTCCAGTTCAAGAAGGTTAAAGGAAGGGGTGAAGACCTTGCTGATAATGGAGGGATCGTTCAGCATCCCCGGGTTCATAATGGCTTCGGGATCTATCTCTTTTCGGTATGCTCTCAGTTCCAGGAGTCGTTTTTCTTCCAGAAACTTCATCTTGGTGATTCCTATCCCATGCTCTCCACTGACCACGCCATTGAGTTCGACTGCCTTGGCCATAACATCCTCAGCGGTTTTTTCGGCTCGTTTCATCATTTCGCGATCATTGGAAAAAACCGGAATGTTTACATGGATATTACCGTCGCCCGCGTGCATATGGGTAGCGATGATGATCCTCTTTGAGCGGACTCCCTGGTGGATTTTCTCGATGTTGGCACTGACCTTTTTATAACCGCTGAACAGTTCCAGTAAATCAGCCATCAATTTCTTGATATACGCCTCGTGACGAACTGATTCCGCTGTACGTAAAGCAAGTTTTTCCAGGGTTTCCTGGCATAGTTCGTTGGCTTTGGAAATCTTTGCCTCCAGCCAGTCGGGATCCTCAATGGGTTCGGCGGTCTCAAGATACAGAGTTATCGCATGGATAAACTGTTCTTTGTTGTAGATATCCTCTTCGATATTATACTCGTCGACGAAACGAGCGAACTCGGCAAGGGCTGGAAGCGGCAGGACAATATCTTCGTTAAGCTTGAAGGCGTTGGTGCGGGCGGAGATTGCTCCCAGTCGCTTACGATCACGCCAGAACCGTGTCGCTTCATCGGCGTCCTGAGCGGTAAACAACTCGGTGTTTTTATAAGGAGCAAGAAGCTTTTCCAACCTCTTTTTGCCGTGCAACACCTGCTCTGAGGTATGGCCAACCATGTCAATGAGCAGAACCGCTTTCGGGTGAGTACTTCTTGCCGCCTTGAATTTATAATTGATTGCCCGGATATATTCCTCATCAAAGTGCTCAAGGGCCATCAGGGCTTCTTTTCCTTCGTTGACAAATTCTTCAGAAATCTGGACTATTACTTTGCTGGCTTCATCCATATCTTCGCCGAAAAATTCAAGACAGAAAGTAATCTTTTTCTCATAGGCCTTGTAGAGTACGAATTCACCAGAGGTGATGACCCCGTCGGTTCCTTCCTTCTGGAAGCCGGGGAGCCCCTTTAGCGCTTTGTTGGTGATGTCTTTCCACAAGCCGTTTTTTCGGATGTCAGTGCCGGCAAGAGTGACTTCCTGGAGAATGTTTTTATGACTGTCAACCACCTGAAAAAGGAGAGAGTCTTCGGGGAGAATCTTGCGCATCGGATGCTTTATCCGTTGTACGGTGAGGAGGTCCTGGCCGGGCATGGCTATGGTATAGGACAGGATATTGTCAATTGCAGTACCCCATAGAACCGCTGTTTTACCTCCGGCATTCTCGGCAATATTACCGCCGATGGTCGAAGCCCAGGCACTGGTTGGGTCGGTTGCAAAAATGAGGTTCTCGCTTGCCACATGGGCCATGGCATCAGAGGTTACGACCCCGGCCTCAACCTTTAGAACCGGTATCTTGATGTCTGCCCCCAGGTGAGGAAAGTCTTTGTACTTGATATCGTGGATTCTGGTGAGTTTCTCGGTGTTGATGATGACGCAGTTGCTGGTGACCGGAACGGAGCCGCCTGTCAGCCCGGTACCACCGCCCCGGGGGATTATTTTCAGACCCAGTTTCCCAACAGTTTTGATCAGTGCCGGTAGCTGATCTTCTCTGGATGGTCGAAGGACGGCAACAGGAAGAAAAAGCCTCCAGTCGGTTGCATCTGTTGCGTGGCTGATAAGGGTGAAAGGATCAAAACGGACATTTTCTTTACCAATGATTGCACCCAGCTTTTTCTGCATCCGGTTGCGCAAGCCTGAGACATCGGTGATTTCTTTTTTGAGTTCAGAGAGGCGATCATGGCATAGCCTTACCAGCCGGAGTACTTTGGAGCTTCGTTCGGAGCCGACCCTGACGATTTTTGCTGCATCTTCGATGATTGTCAGATCTTCCTTGGCGGTTTTGAAAAACCTTTGTCGCCTGGTCGAGGAGTCGATAAGCTCTTGATAGAGAAAAGGGTTTCTTCTAAGGATAAAGAGATCGCCCATAAAACGCATAACAAGTCTTGCGGACCTACCGGTAATTCTCTGGCTTCTCAGTTCTTCAAGATCGTCCCAGACTTCGGATCCGAAAAGCAGATTGATAATAAGTTTATCATCTGCCGAGGTAAAATTATAGGGGATCTCACGATAATCTTTTGTGTTCATATTCAAAGCCTTAACTTTACCAAAAAGTTATTTTGTAATGTGATATTTAGTGCCTTACAGATTAATTTAATGTTTTTTTAGAGAAAAAATAATCTTGGAAGAGGAGATACTCTTATCTGATGGCGTTGCTATCCTTAGCGGGAGAGAGGGCTGCCGAGCACTTTTATTTACCATCTTTGCTGATTATTGCCAGTTTTTTGTCTGAAAATATCTGAGAAGGAGATAATGATTGGTCATTTAGTGCCTTACCCCCTCAAGGGGGCACTGAACTGAGTACTCCTGAAAGCCTGTCATTCAGTTCATTACCCCCTCGGAGTCTGTCGCTTACCTGAGGAGTGCTCTTTTTAACATACCGCTCTGAGCGGTTCACAATTTAAAGCCACCGGTTTTCCGGGTGGATATTTACTTGTTGCCCTCTTTTTCCCGACAGGTTATGAAACTTGTTTCGGAAATGAAGTGTTAAAAAACTGATGCATTTTTTTTAAAGCCGGCTTAACTTCATGTAAGAAGTCATTCAGGGTGAAATGAGTAGTAAATAAAGGATTAAAAAGAAACAATGAAAATACTT